>FUZM01000002.1:300000-534243 GCA_900167925.1 Bacteroidales bacterium WCE2008 | reverse complement strand
CCCTCGACAGTGTATTTCTGCGTATGAGGGTGCAAGGATGTGGCACAGAGGACAGTACGAGGCATGCTGTTGCACCCTCGACCGTATTTTTTCACCGCCGGCTTGCTGCCGTCGCGGACGGGTGGCGGAGACGCCGGAGGAATTGAGGAAAAGCGGAGAGCGAGGGAGCGGCCGTCGGCGCCGTGAAGAACGGCGTGTGTCTGAAGGACGTTACGGCGGCTTCGAGCGAAGCGACGATGGCGGCGTAAAAGGACTGAGTTAGCCGTTTAGGCGGCGACAGCGACTGAGCAGCTTTTCCGAACCTGACGGAGGCGGCCCGTCAGCCGGACGCAGCAGAGGGACGGCACCCTGCGTCAGCAGGCCTGCGGCATAAGCAGGCAGGGCACGCGGCCGTTGGACTGGGGGAAGAGAATGAAAAAAGCCGGCCCGAGGAAACGGACCGGCTTGGATGTCATAATGCGGTGATCAGAACTGACTGCGGATATTGTAGCTGTTGCGTTCTGAGGAACTGCGGGCAATCATCTCGCCGAGGAAACCTGCCAGGAAGAACATCGCTCCCAGAAGGACGGCGACGAGGGCGAGGTAAAACAGCGGCTGGTCGGTAACAGCACGGAAGTTCAGTCCGTGGGCCTGACGGATCAGCTTCTCCACGATGATCCAGATGGCCATGATACCGCCTATCAGGAACATCAGTATTCCGGTAAAACCGAAGAAGTGCATCGGCCTCTTGCCGAAAGCGCTCAGGAACCACAGGCTAAGAAGATCCAGGAACCCGTTGACGAAGCGCTCCAGACCGAACTTGCTCTTTCCGTATTTGCGCTTCTGATGATGCACCGGCTTCTCTGTAATCTTGTCGAACCCGGCATTCTTGGCAAGGTAAGGAATATACCTATGCATCTCGCCATATACCTCTATATTCTTGACGACCTCGTTGCGGTAGGCCTTGATACCGCAATTCATGTCATGAAGCTTGATGCCGGTGATACGCCTCGCAGTCGCATTGTACAGCTTGGAAGGAAGGTTCTTCGTAAGCTTGTTGTCCTGACGATGCTGCTTCCAGCCTGAAACCACGTCATATCCGTCTTCAACTACCATCCGGTACATCTCCGGAATCTCGTCAGGAGAATCCTGAAGGTCGGCGTCCATAGTGACGACAACCCTTCCGGAGGCCTCCTTGAAGCCGCAGAAAAGTGCGGCCGACTTGCCGTAATTCCTGCGGAAAGAGATGCCATGGATATCCGGATTGGAGGCGGCGAGTTCCATGATAGTATCCCACGAACCGTCACGGCTGCCGTCATCGACCATTATGATCTCGTAACTCCAGCCATGCTCTTTCATCACCCGCTCAATCCACGAGGTAAGTTCCGGCAACGACTCCTTCTCATTGAGGAGCGGCACTATTACAGATATGTCTTTCTTGAAATCCATATTACTCTTTAAAAGGATCCCTTGAAGGGATTCTTCTTGACCAGATATAAGAAATCAGAGTTCCGAAAAGGAAGCAATAAATCAGATTGTAGAAGAATGATATAGTCGGAAGATTATCAATAATTCCTTCCATAGCCGCCTGAGTATTTGAATCGACTCCACCCAGAATCCAATTCATCATCTGCATCACAGAGTCTGTAACCGTGGCGGTATCTATATTAGATGCGACAGCAAGCATAAACGCAGCCACGATAAGAGCCGAAAGGAATGACATGGCCATACCATAGTTGAATGTAGACGTATTGTCTACCTCATCGTACTTGGCGACAAGCTTTTTCATGAAATATTTAACCAGCATAATGCAGCCGATGAATTTGGCCGCCCATATGGCGAAACTCAGAATTGATAACATAAGATTGCCCATCACGCCTCCGACTCCGGCCGGTATAATCATGGTGATCAGGCTGTAAGCGATACTTACTCCTCCCAGCACGATTCCTGCGATGCCGGCTTCGCGCCATAAATGCTTTGGTGAAATTGTCTCTGACATATTTGTGGTTGTTTATTATCTGCAAATATACATAATTTTTGCTATCTTTGCAGAATGTATAATAACTAATAATATGGCTGGCCAAGTTCAAGTACTTGGTATGTAACTACTGGTCAGTCCAATTGATTTTAGTAAAGTAAAGATATGATCAAAATCACATTCCCAGACGGTAGCACAAGGTCCTATGAAAGTGGAGTGACCAGCTACGAAATTGCACAGAGCATCAGCCCGAGACTTGCAGCCGACGTATTGGCCGCAAAGGTTAATGACACGGTAATGGACCTCACCAGGCCTATTACAGAGGACGCCACTGTGCAGCTGCTCAAGTGGGAGGACGAAGATGGCAAGAGGGTATTCTGGCACTCGTCTTCGCATCTTATGGCAGAGGCTCTCGAAGCCCTTTATCCTGGCGTCAAATTCGGTATCGGTCCGGCTGTGGAGAACGGATTCTACTATGACGTGGATCTTGCAGGCGCTCAGATCTCAGACAGCGACCTCCCGAAAATCGAAAAGAAAATGCTTGAACTCGCGCGTGAGAAACAGGCCTTCAAGAGAATCGACGTCTCAAAGGCCGAGGCGATGAAGCATTTCGAAGAGAAGGGCGACCAGTACAAATGCGAGCTCATCAGCGAGCTTGAAGACGGTACGATTACATACTACGAGAACGGTGCATTCACCGATCTTTGCCGTGGTCCGCACCTCATGAACACAGAAGTTATCAAAGCTGTCAAGCTTACCGCCATTGCCGGTGCATACTGGAGAGGCGACGAAAAGCGTGGCCAGCTTACCCGTATATATGGTATCACCTTCCCTAAGAAGTCGATGCTCGATGAATATCTCGTAGTCCTCGAAGAGGCCAAGAAGAGAGACCACCGCAAGCTCGGAAAGGAGATGGAACTTTTCATGTTCTCCCAGAGAGTCGGCGCAGGCCTTCCATTGTGGCTCCCACGCGGCGCCGTCATGAGATACCAGCTTGAGTCATTCCTCCGCAGGAAACTCGACGAGTACGGATACCTCCCTGTAGTGACCCCTCACATCGGAAGCAAGAATCTTTATGTGACATCTGGCCACTATGCAAAATACGGCAAGGATTCATTCCAGCCGATCCACACCCCGCAGGAAGGCGAGGAGTACATGCTCAAGCCGATGAACTGCCCTCACCACTGCGAAATCTTCCGTTCTTCTCCGAGGTCATACAAGGATCTTCCTATCCGCTTCGCTGAGTTCGGTACCGTTTACCGTTATGAGCAGAGCGGCGAGCTCCACGGACTTACCCGTGTCCGCAGCTTCACCCAGGACGATGCCCATATGTTCGTGCGTCCTGACCAGCTCAAGGATGAATTCAAGAAAGTGATCGACCTGATCCTCTATGTATTCAGGATCTTCGGTTTCGACAACTATACAGCCCAGATTTCCCTCCGCGACAAAGTCAACAGAGAGAAATACATCGGAAGTGAAGAGAACTGGGACAAGGCAGAGGCAGCCATCATCGAATCAGCCGCAGAGAAGGGACTTCCTACAGTTACCGAATACGGCGAGGCTGCATTCTATGGTCCTAAGCTTGACTTCATGGTGAAAGATGCCATCGGAAGAAAGTGGCAGCTCGGTACAATCCAGGTAGACTATAACCTTCCTGAGAGGTTCCAGCTTGAATATACGGATGCTGACGGATCGAAGAAACGTCCGGTCATGATCCACAGGGCTCCGTTCGGTTCCATCGAAAGATTTACCGCCGTCCTGCTCGAACATACTGCCGGTCATCTGCCTCTCTGGCTCGCTCCTGATCAGGTCAAAGTGCTGCCAGTCAGCGAAAAATATGCGGATTATGCAAAAAAAGTTTGTGATTTGCTGAATAATTCCGATATTCGCGTTTCCGTAGATGATCGGAATGAGACTCTCGGCAAGAGGATCCGCGAAATT
Organism: Bacteroidales bacterium WCE2008; assembly: GCA_900167925.1. Taxonomy (NCBI): domain Bacteria; kingdom Pseudomonadati; phylum Bacteroidota; class Bacteroidia; order Bacteroidales; species Bacteroidales bacterium WCE2008. Next base: position 530,345 of record FUZM01000002.1, on the reverse strand, counting down.
GCTCTGCTCAGGGTCCCTGTAATCGTGATTGTGGGTGAGAAGGAAATGAACGAGGGCACAGTCTCAGTCCGCATGGAAGGAGAAGACAAGGGGTCAATGAAGCTCGAGGAGTTCGGCGCTTGGCTCCATGATACTATGAAAAAAGAGCTTGAGTAGCTCGCATTATATTTTATTAACTAACTTATAGGAGGATAATTTTATCGCAGCACCTTACAAACCACACTTCAACGGTCCGAGACCGGGAGGTGGACAAAGACCCGCAGGTCCAAGAACTCCAAACAGACCTGTCCAGAGAACCAAAGGGGAGAATGAACTCAACATCAATGATGAGATAACAGCTTCCCAGGTACGCCTTGTCGGGGACAATATCCCTAATCCTGGCGTCTTCTCAATCGCCGATGCCATAAAGCTGGCTGACGAACTTGAACTGGATCTTGTTGAGATAAGCGACAAGGCTGATCCTCCTGTATGTAAGATTCTGGATTACCAGAAGTATCTCTATCAGCAGAGGAAGAAAGCCAAGGAGATGAAGCAGAACTCCTCCAAGATAGTTATAAAGGAGATACGTTTCGGTCCTAACACCGACGAACATGACTTCCAGTTCAAGCTGAAGCATGCGAAAGAGTTCCTCTCTGAAGGCTCGAAGGTCAAATCTTCGGTATTCTTCAGAGGCCGCTCTATCCAGTTCGCCGATCAGGGAGAGAAGCTTCTTCTCCGTTTCGCCGTTGAGCTTGAGGAGTTCGGACGCGCCGAGCACATGCCTAAGCTCGAAGGCAAGAGGATGATCATGATGATCGCCCCTGTGAAAAAGAAATAATCCGGTGACGGATAATTATATTATTAACATTTAAAGTTTAAAGGTTATGCCAAAGCTTAAAACCAACTCCGGTGCCAAAAAGCGCTTTACGCTTACCGGAACGGGAAAAATCAAGAGAAGACACGCTTATCACAGCCACATTCTCACCAAGAAGACCAAGAAGCAGAAGAGAAATCTCGACCACTTCGCAATCCTTAACAAGAGGGACGAAGTAAGGGTAAAAGAGCTCCTTGTTCTCTAATCATTTTTATTTTTGTTTAATTGGAAAGCAGTTGCAAAAGCATCTTAATGATCACTGCCTCCGAAAAAATGTAAATTATGCCAAGATCAGTAAACTCAGTTGCCTCAAGGGCACGCCGCAAGAAGATTCTTAAGAAGACCCGCGGTAATTTCCTTTCAAGGAAGAACGTTTGGACGGTAGCAAAGAACACCTACGAAAAAGGTCTCACCTACGCTTACCGTGACCGTAAAGCTAAAAAGCGCGAGTTCCGCGCTCTCTGGATACAGAGAATCAATGCAGCCGCACGCCAGTACGGTATGTCATATTCTCAGTTTATGGGCAAGCTTGCTAAGCAGAATGTCGGTCTGAACCGTAAGGTTCTCGCAGACCTTGCCATGAATAACCCACAGGCATTTGAAGCAATCATCAATTCTGTAAAATAGTGAATGATGAGCTGGAAGGATCTTTACCATAACAAATGGACAAGGGTGGGATTCTGGTCCCTTCTCTACCTTTTGTGGGTAATCTGGCTCGGAAACTATTGGTGGCTCTTCGGCCTTGTAATAATCTTCGACCTCCATATCACCAAGAAGGTGAAATGGCTGTTCTGGAAGAAAGAGTACAAGGAAGGAGAAAAGCACAATTCCCTGCTCGACTGGCTGGATGCAGTCATCTTTGCAGTTGTATTCGTGACTTTTATCAATATTTTCTTTTTCCAGGCCTTCAAGATTCCTTCATCCTCGATGGAAAGTTCGCTTCTGACGGGAGACCATCTCTTCGTAAGCAAACTGACCTTCGGCCCAAAGATCCCTCAGACTCCGCTGACGGTTCCTTTTACGCACAACAGCATATTCGGAAAAGAGTCCTATTCGACCCTGATCCAGAATAAGTACAGAAGGCTCAAAGGATTCAGAAACGTAAGAAGAGGCGATTATGTAGTCTTCAATTTCCCTAACGGGGATACAGTCCTCGCCAAGGCTCCTGCAAGCGATTATTATGAGCTTTGCAGAACAGCCGGAAAGGAATATACCCAGTCTCTCTACGGCCCTGTCAAGGTCCGTCCTGCTGACAAGAAAGACCATTATGTCAAAAGATGCGTCGCCCTCCCGGGAGACACCCTTACGATCGTAGACGGTCAGGTATATGTCAATTCCGAAGCTCAGGAGGTATGGCCTGGAGTACAGACTACATATTCAGTAAAGACTGCGGGCGGCCGTATAAACTACAAGACGCTGGAAAAACTCGGATTGAACGTCTCGGAACTGTGGTACAGTCCGGATTTCCCGGGATATCCTGCAATGCCTCTGACGGCAGCGATGCTCGAAGAAGTCAAGGGAATAGCCAACGTCGAGTCTGTCGAACCGAATATCGATGTATATCCGCCGGATTATCCGGACTCATATCTGAAGATATTCCCGTTCGTTGAAGAGTTCAGATGGACCAGAGACAACTTCGGTCCGCTCTGGATCCCTGAAAAGGGTGCTACGGTCAGTCTGGATATCCATAACCTTCCTCTCTATGAGAGAATCATCAGAGATTACGAGGGTAATGAGCTCCAGGTAAAGGATGGAAAGATATTCATCAATGGTGAAGAATCAGCCAGCTACACATTTGCTCAGGATTATTACTTCATGATGGGGGACAATCGGCACAATTCGCTCGATTCCCGATACTGGGGCTTCGTACCTGAAGACCATATAGTCGGAAGACCTGCAGTAATATGGCTCTCTACAGACGCCACGAAACGTTTTCCTAAGAGTATCAGATGGAAACGGTTCCTGAAGTTTGTATAGCTTTATTTGGAATTGCGAAATAAAAACCCGATATTTGCACCCCGCGAAAAATGTTTTGTTCTGAATAATAATAAAAAAATAATAATATGGCAAAGGTTTGTCAAATCACTGGTAGGAAGAGAATGAAAGGCAACAACGTTGCCCATTCCAAGCTTCGCACAAAGCGCGATTTCTCTCTCAACCTCAAGACTAAGAGATTCTGGTCAGAGGAAGAGCAGAGGTTTATCACCCTCAAGGTTTCTTGCAAGGGTATGAGAATCATCGAGAAGAACGGTCTTGCCGCTACCCTCAAGGATGCTCAGAACAACGGATATATTAACCTTGTTTAAACGTATGAGTTATGGCAAAGAAAGCTAAAGGAAACAGGGTCCAGGTAATTCTGGAGTGCACTGAGCAGAAAGAAAGCGGTGTACCGGGAATGTCAAGGTACATTACCACCAAGAACAAGAAGAACACTACCGAGCGTCTGGAGCGTAAGAAATACAATCCATACCTCCACAAAGTGACACTTCACCGTGAAATTAAGTAAAATAGGAGATTTAGAATATGGCAAAGAAAGCAGTCGCTACATTCGCAGCTAAAGCTGGATCTAGGAGCATGGTAAAGTGCATCCGCATGGACAAGTCTCCAAAGACTGGAGCTTACGTCTTCACAGAGCAGCTCATCGAGTCTGGTAAGGAAAAGGATTTCTTCGCTAAGAAGTAATTTTCCCCATAATATAGGATTTAGGCCCGACCATTTTGGTCGGGCCTTATTTTTTGTTATATTTGTAAGATTAAACCGAGTAGAAAATGGGACTGTTCAGTAAAGGGGTCAAGAAGACCAACGAAAGTTTTTTCCAGAAGATTTCGAGAGCCATCGTCGGCAAGACGAGGGTCAGCGAAGACGTGCTGGATGCTATCGAGGAGGCTCTTGTATCCTCCGATATGGGCGTCGATACTACCCTCAAGATAATCGACAACCTTGAAGACCGAGTAGAAAAGGATAAATATATGTCCATGGAAGAGCTCGCCGACATCCTCCGCGATGAGATAGGCAAGCTACTGAATGTGGACAACAGTGAAAAGGTCGTTCCTTTCGATTTCTCAAAGAAACCATATGTGATGCTCGTAGTCGGTGTCAACGGCGTTGGCAAGACCACTACGATTGGAAAGCTCGCCTCAAGCCTGAAGGCTCAGGGCAAGAAAGTCGTTCTCGGCGCAGCCGATACCTTCAGGGCCGCCGCAGTGGAGCAGCTCCAGATCTGGGCCGACAGGGCCGGAGTCGATATCGTCCGTCAGGAGATGGGCTCGGATCCTGCGTCGGTCGCATATGACACCGTGAAATCAGCCGTGGCGAAAGATGCCGACGTAGTGCTTATCGATACCGCCGGCAGGCTCCATAACCGTGTCGATCTCATGAACGAGCTGACCAAGATCCGCAACGTCATTCGCAAGGTCGTGCCGGACGGACCTCATGAAGTCCTTCTCGTCCTCGACAGCACTACCGGTCAGAATGCTTTCCAGCAGGCTCGCGAGTTCTCCAGGGCGACCGACGTCACAGCGCTCGCGGTTACCAAGCTCGACGGTTCTGCCAAGGGCGGAGTCGTGATCGGAGTTTCGGACCAGTTCCACATTCCTGTAAAGTTCATCGGAATCGGAGAGGGAATCGACGACCTCAAGGTGTTCGACCGCAAGGAATTCGTATCCTCGCTTTTCACGCTCGAAGATTTAGAAAAATAAAATAACATAATATATCATGAAACTTTCATACAGTTGGCTTAAAGAGTATATAGATTGCGATCTTACTCCTGTGCAGATTGCGGATGCCATGACATCCATTGGAATCGAGGTTGACGGTGTGTCCGAGCAGGAAGAGATCCCTGGCGGGCTTGCCGGCGTAGTCGTTGCCAAGGTGCTCGAGTGCGAGGCTCATCCTGATTCAGACCATCTCCATGTAACCAAAGTCGATGACGGTTCACCGGAGCCGGTACAGGTTGTCTGCGGCGCCCCGAACGTGGCAGCAGGCCAGAAGGTCCTCTTCGCCAGGATCGGCACCGTACTCCCGGGCGACTTCAAGATAAAGAAATCCAAGATCCGCGGAGTAGAGTCATTCGGAATGATCTGCGCCGAGGACGAACTCGGAATCGGTACTGCCCATGACGGAATCATGGTACTCCCTGAGGATGCGGTAGTCGGCACTGACGCCAAGGACTTCCTCCACCTCAAGACCGACGCGGTGATTGAATATGAGATCACGGCCAACCGTGTGGACGCCGCCTCTCATGTAGGCGTCGCCAGGGATATCTACGCATATCTCAAGCTTAACGGCATCCCTTGCAAATACAACTATCCTGATGTCTCTGCCTTCAAGGCAGGCGAAGGCCAGGCCATCCCTGTAGAGGTGAAAGAGAACGCCGGCACTCCGAGATATTCCGGAATCACCATCCGCGGAGTCAAGGTCGCTCCGTCTCCGGAGTGGCTCCAGAAGGACCTCCGCGCGATCGGACTCAACCCGGTCAACAACATCGTGGACATATCCAACTTCGTGCTCTTCGAGCTCGGACAGCCTCTCCATATATTCGACGCCGACAAGATCGACGGCGGCAAGGTAATCGTAAGACGCGCTGAGGCAGGGGAGAAGATAAAGACTCTCGACGGTATCGAGAGAGAGCTCAAGGCTGAAGACATAGTAATCGCTGATTCGCATAGGCCTATGTGCATCGCCGGAGTATTCGGCGGCGAGGATTCCGGAGTCACCGATTCTACCGTGAACATCTTCATCGAGGGCGCATATTTCGACCCGGGCTCGATCCGCAAGACTTCCAAGGTCCATGGTCTCCAGACCGACGCCTCATTCCGCTATGAAAGAGGCGCTGATCCTGCCGTAGCTGCCCTTGCCGGACGCAGGGCCGCCCTTCTCGTCCTCGAGATCGCCGGCGGCAAGGTATGTGGCGACCAGCTCGACATCTATCCGCAGCCGATCTCAAAGGCAGTGATCGACCTCGACTATGACAGGATCGAGAACTTCATCGGAAAGAAAATCGGCCACGACACTATCGAGACCATACTGACCAATCTCCAGTATGAGTTCCTCGAGAAGACTCCGTCAGGAGCCAAGGTCGCAGCCCCTTCATACATGATCGACGTATACCGCGAGTGCGACGTAGTGGAGGAAATCCTCAGAATCTACGGATACAACAACATCGAGCTGCCTCATGGCATGAAGATGTCCGTATCTCCGACCCCTAGCCCGGATCCGGAGGCAGTACGCAACTACATCTCCAACTTCCTCGCAGCTAACGGTTTCGTGGAGACCATGAACAACTCCCTGACCAAGAGCGCCTACTACGCCAACCTCAAGACCTGGCCGGAAGAGCACTGCGTCAGGATAGTCAACCCGCTCAGCTCCGATCTCAACGTGATGAGACAGAGCCTCGTTCCGGGCGGACTCGAGGTAGTAGCGTACAACGCCAACCGTCAGATCACCAACATCAAGACATTCGAATACGGTTCAGTATATCAGAAACTCGAGGAAGGCGACGGCACTACTCTCGCTTCATACGAGGAGCATCAGTGCTTCTGCCTCATGATGAGCGGCTCCAGCGAGAAATCATGGCGCCAGGAGTCACGCAAGGGCAGCTACTTCCAGCTCAAGGGCTATCTCGAGCTTCTTCTCAAGCGCTATGGCGCAGATATCTATACTCTCGAGACGGCGCCGGCTCCGGCCGACATCTATTCCGAGGGGCTTGTATACATGCTCCCGGGCACCAAGAAAGAGCTTGCAGTCATGGGTACGGTCAATCCGGCTTTCGCCCGCAAGTTCGACGTCAAGCAGCCTGTATTCGCAGCCGAGATCAACTGGCAGATGCTTCTTACCCTCGTCAAGAGGGTGAAGGTGAAATTCACCGAACTGCCTAAGTTCCCTGAGGTCCGCAGAGACCTTGCGCTTCTCCTCGACGAGAGCGTTACCTATGCCGACATGCGCCGCAGCGCATTGCGTGCCGCAAAGAAACTGCTCAAGCAGGTTACTCTCTTCGACGTCTACAGAGGCGACAAGATCCCTGAGGGCAAGAAACAGTATGCTCTCAATTTCGTGCTCCAGGACGATGAGAAGACCCTTACCGACGTAGAAGTGGAGAAGGTGATGGGCAAGATCCTTGCAGTATTCCAGAACGAATTCGGCGCTACCCTCAGATAATGAAGATAAGAAAGGCTCATATCGCTGTCGCCCTGGCGGTCCTGCTGGTTCTGCTTTCGTGCTCGCGTAAGCATCCCCGCATCATACCGCCTTCTACCATGTCGAAGATATATGCCGAGATGGTAGTCGCCGACCAGTGGATAAGATCAGGTCAAAGTAATTATCTCCGTGCCGATACCAGCCTTGTATATGATCCTATATTCGAGAAATACGGATATACGATGGAAGATTACCGGGCAAGCGCAGGGAAGTATCTCCGCAAGCCTGGCGAATTCGCCGACATCTTCGAGGATGCACGCTCTATCCTTCAGAAGCAGATTGTCGAAATGGTCGCTCTCGAAAAGATAGAGAAGCAGAACGACAGCGTCCGTATTAACCTTGAGAGAATAATTGCCAATTTGCATAAGCCGGAACTCTTTGATGCCGTACCGCTTTACGACAGCATCAGGGTTGTGATCGACTCCATGGACATGATCTCCGTCCTGCATACGCGCATAGATTCAACTGATTTGAAAGATGAAAAGAATAGCAGCGAAATACCTGTTCCCGCTGGAGAATAGCGAACCGGTCCTCAATGGATTCGTCGAAGTCGAGGATGACGGCACGGTTATCCGTACCGGGGTCTGCGACGATCCGTCGGCTGAAGAGAACTTCCTCGACGGAGTCCTTGCTCCCGGACTTGTCAATACGCACTGCCATATCGAGCTTTCCTATATGTGGAAACTCTTCCGCAAAGGGACCGGAATGGCAGGGTTCATTGACCAGATCAACGCCCTCAGGGATACCAGCCCGCTCGAAGAGAAACTCGCCGATATCCAGCACTGGATGGACCATCTCTGGCAGCAGGGAGTCTCCGCGATGGGGGATATCAGCAACTGCGACGATTCGTTCGCAATCAAGGCTGCGTCACCGATGTACACAAGGACATTCCTGGAAGTATTCGGTACCGAGCCCGAGGATTGCGCTTCGGTCATCGAGGGCGTGCTGAAACTTAAGGAAAAGGCTGACGCCTGCGGCATCGATGCCGCGCCTACTCCTCATTCATGCTATACCATGAGCCCGGAACTCGTGACTGCGTCAAGTGCCGAGGGCCTCAAATCCGGCTTCCTGTCGTTCCATAGCGAGGAGACGGACGAGGAGGAAGAGATGCTGAAGTCCGGCAGCGGCCGCATGTGGGAGAACCGCAAGGCAGCAGGCATGAGCACTCCGCCGGTTACCGGGAAGTCTTCGCTTCTGTATTTCATAGACAGGCTTGAAAAGGCGCATCTGGCCCCGTTCGACGAGCATATACTGCTTGTCCACGAAGTATGCATGGACCAGGAAGGAATGGATGCAGTCAAGAAAGTCATGAAAAATGCTTATATTGCACTCTGTCCGTTGTCTAACCTTTTCATCCACAACGCTCTTCCGCCTGTCGGCCTGATGCGCGAGAATGGAATGAAACTTACGGTCGGCACCGATTCTCTGTCCAGCAATGATGACCTGGATATGATTGCCGAGCTGCGCTGCCTGCAGGAGAACTTCGCTGATCTCAAGCTTGGAGAACTGCTTACCTGGGCAAGCCGCAACGGCGCTGAATTCCTCTCTGTAGAGGACCGTTATGGACGTATCGCCCCTGGCATGAAACCGGGCCTCGTATATATCGACAATATCGGAGAAGGCCTGAGACTTACCCCTCAGAGCCGTTCATATAGGGTAATCTAAAGCCTATGATGCGGGAAGAACTGGTCTTCGGACCGATACATAGCCGTCGTCTCGGATCGTCCCTGGGAATCAATCTTCTTCCCAGAAACGGCAAGATATGCAATTTCGACTGCATATACTGCGAGTGCGGCTGGAACAAGGACGGCAGGGGAGACCATACTCTTCCTACGGCTGCCGAGCTTCATGATGCACTCGAGGTTAAGCTTAAGGAATGTGCCGCTGCAGGCACTCTGATTGACTCGATCACATTCTCCGGAGACGGCGAACCGACGCTCAATCCTGAATTCCCCGAGATCATAGATATAACAATCGCTCTTCGCGACCGCTATTATCCGTCTGCGAAGGTATCGGTCCTTACCAATGCGACCCGTATCGGCCGTGATTCGGTCTTCAATGCGTTGAGAAAGGTGGACAATCCAATACTCAAGCTGGATGCCCCTTCGGATACTCTTGTCGCCAGAATCAACCAGCCTACGGGAGATTACAGCGTACGTCAGGTCGTCGAGGACATGAAGAAGTTCAAAGGGGATTTCATACTCCAGACGATTTTCCTGAAAAGTTCCGATTTCGATTCATCTTCTCCAGAGGTGGTAGAGGGATGGATGGATATCGTCAGGGAACTCAGGCCTCGCGAAATCATGGTCTATACAATAGACAGGGAGACTCCCGCAAAGGATTTGAAGAAATTTACCGCCGGTCAGATGCGCGGACTTGTCCAGCCGCTGATTGACGAAGGATTTGTAATACAGATAAATGGCTAAATAATTATGAAAAATTTATTCACCAAGTACGGTTATACTCCTGACAAGGAAGCCGTCGACAGAAGTCTGAATCTTATAGCACAGAACCTTGAAAAGGTTGTCTCAAATGATGTGCTGAAGGAGTGCTTCTCCATTATGGACCTCACTTCTCTCAGTACAACCGATACAGTAGCATCAATAACTGCACTTACAGAAAAAGTCAATTCCTTTGCGAAGGATTATCAGCAGTACCCGCTTCCTGCGTCAATCTGCGTCTATCCTAACTTTGCCGGAACCGTTAAATCTGTAAAGAAGGTCGAAGGGGTCCATGTGACCACCGTCGCCGGCTGTTTCCCTACATCCCAGAGCTTCCTTGAGGTGAAGCTCCACGAGTGTGAAATGGCTGTCAAGAATGGCGCTGACGAGATAGATATCGTGCTCGCACTCAATTCTTTCTTGGCAGGGGACTATGCTGCCGCCGGGGAGGAGATTCGCAAGACTCGCGAATGCATCGATGCGGCCGCTGCCTCCCAGGGACGCAAGGTTGTCCTCAAGGTAATCATCGAGACCGGACTTCTCGTTACTCCTGAGCTGATCGCAGATGCTTCCTTCCTTGCCATGGAAGAGGGCGCCGATTTCATCAAGACCTCTACCGGAAAGGTATCTGTCAATGCTACTCCTATGGCTGCGTATATCATGTGCGAGTGCATCAAGGCCTTCTATGAGAAGACCGGCCGCATGGTCGGATTCAAGGCTGCCGGCGGAATCTCAACCGCAATGGATGCCGTATGCTACTATAGCATAGTCAATACGATCCTCGGCAAGAAATGGCTCAACAAGGATTACTTCCGTTTCGGAGTGAGCCGCCTCGCAAACAGCCTCCTCTCAGAGATCGAGAAGAAGACTGTATCATACTTCTAGAAGTCGCTGACTTCTCTGCAAACGGATAATTGTCTTTTCGGACAGTTATCCGTTTTTTTTGCGTTTTTTTCTGCCGATACTGCGATTTTTGCTGCATTTCTATGGTCTTCGGGATATCAGGATGAGGCTTCTGCGATAGCGCAGGGGCTATTTTGCTATTTATCCGTTTGCGGTTTCGGCAAACGGATAAGTCCATCTACATTTGCCTCCGAGAAAAAGATTTGTGCTATGAGAAAAAGACTATTTTATTTTTCCTGCATGTTCCTGATACTCGCAGCCCAGAGCTGCGACAATTTCGGGAAGAACGACTTCGATGCGGAGGAACAGTCTTTCGAAGAGCTGTCGCACGAGATGATTGTTCTCGGCGACCAGTTGGAAGACCCATACTCCGTAGATAACATGACCAAGGCTCTGGCGTCGCTATATCCGACAAAGGCGGATCGTATCGACCTGCAGCCGACTGATACTTATATCCGCTTTCTGCCTGCGACCGAAGAGGAGTACGACCGTATCGTAGATATGGGCTTTCAGATAATGGACCATCCTCTCGATTATGAGATACTCAAGGAAGGGGACTATTATCATGATCCCGCAATCGATGAGGACGAATTTACCTGGCTCTATTGCGTCCTGCCGGAAGGCACGGAGATTCCGAAGGGAATCAGACATGAGATTCTCGACAAGTGCTATATCTCCGAGAATGACCCTGTGACCAGAGCTGCCGAATCTGATATAGACTGGGAAGCGGTCGAGGCCGAGTCATACAGGCTTACCGGAAACGGCGGGATGATAGATCCTCAGACCAGGGGCGGCAAGTCCGCTCCAAAGGGAAGGGTCACGATAGTCGATCCTGACGCTAACGGAGGCAAGGCTTTCGGAGTCGCCGGAGTCAAGGTCGTATGCAACTCATTCGTGAAGTTCGCGACTGATTATACGGACAGGGACGGATATTATGAGATGAAGAAGAAGTATTCTTCCAAGGTCCGTTACAGGCTGCTGTTCCATAACGAGAAGAATTTCGATATTGGATTCAACAAGATTCTTATTCCGGCCTCCACCTCCGGACTTGGGAAATGGTCTTCCGAGGGCAAGGATTTCGAGATATCTTCTTCATCCGACAGGAAACTGTTCTGCAGGTGCGTGGTGAATAATGCGGCTTATGAGTATATAACCCGCTGCGGAGAGGACGACATGGATATTACTGCTCCTCCGAAGAATCTGAGGATATGGATATTCCAGAAGATTTCCCCGGGCAGCGCCGTAATGATGCACCATGGCGCGATTACTGACCACGCTCTTGTCAAGTCCTATCTGGGAATATATTCGATCATTCTGAAACTTTTTGCTCCGGATATCACCATCGGGGCGAAGGATTGCGAGACTTATGCTGACCTATATTCTACGACTTGCCATGAATTGGCCCATGCAAGCCATTTCGTCAAGGTCGGGAAGGCGTATTGGGATAAGTTCATCGTCTACATACTGAAAGCATTCATTACCGAAAATGGCATCGCCTATGGCAGTGGTACGAGTCCGGATGCGGGATATTGCGAAGTAGGCGAAATGTGGGCTTACTATATGCAGAATTCGTTGTATAACGATCGCTATGGCGGCGAGATGCCGACGGCAGGCTCCTCATACTGGTTCCATCCGCAGATATTCCGTTATCTGGATGAGAGGGGAATGACGCGTTCCGAGATATTCAGCGCTCTTACAAGCGCTGTTACTGACAGGGCAAAGCTGAAGGCTAAGCTGCTGGAATTATATCCGGATAAAAGTGTAATGATAAACCAGGCTTTTGACAGATATGAAGAATAGAATTTTGCTGCATGGTTTTTTATTTATATTGTCCCTCCTGATCCCCGGCCCGGGCGCCGGGGCCCAGGATTGGGCCCTTTCTACGAATCTTCTGGAGTATGCCAATCTCGGCACTCTCAATGCCGAGGCTGATTACGCTGTAGACCGGCATTGGAATCTTTCTGCGGGAGTACGCTATAATCCATTCTCCTACGATTTCGGAGAAGATGGCAGCGCGCGGAACAAGCAGCAGTCTTACGCGATAGGCGTCAGATACTGGCCGTGGCATATTTATTCCGGCTGGTGGCTTGCCGGCAAGATGCAATATCAGGAATATAATGTCGGTGGCCTTGTGTCAAGAGAAACTAGGGAAGGAGACCGCTTCGGGACAGGATTCACAGCCGGATACTCCCATATGTTCACGAAGTGGCTGAATATCGAGTTCGGCCTTGGCTTCTGGACGGGATATGACGATTACAAGAAATACGCATGCCCGGTATGCGGGGTGGTTACCGATTCCGGAAAGAAATTCTTTGTCCTCCCGGACGATATCATTGTAGCATTTAGTTTCATATTCTGATGGCACGTTATCCTCGCATCTGTCTTGTCTTTCTTGAAAGCCTCTTAATTACTGTCTCATTTCTCGGATGCTCGGTGAAGGAGGACCGTGACAGGTGTCCGTGCCATTTGGAATTATACTTCCCGGAGCCGCCCGGCGAGCCGGTCGCCATATATGCCTTTGCGGAGGGATTCAGCCGTTCTGATACAATCCCCGCAGGTTCGGCAGGCTATATTGTCGAAGTCCCTCGCCGTGACGTCTCCGTCAATCTTTATTCACCCCCGGAACTCTCGTCTTATGAAGGGCTGGCTATCCCGTACGGGCAGGATTGCCCTCCGGTAATGATGGCTTCCCGTAAGTATGACGCTTCATGCGAATTCATCCGGGATACCGTAAGACTGCGCAAGAATTATTGCCGGCTTTCGCTTAGGCTCGTGCCATCGGATCCGTCGGAACCTTATCCGTTTTCCCTGACGGTCCGTGGCGAGGTCTGTGGCTATGGCCGCAATGCTCTGCCGCTTGCCGGGCCTTTCGGTTTCCGGATGAGACCGGGGGAGGATAAAGTCTGTACTGTCGGGCTGCCGAGGCAGAGGGATGATTCGCTGCTGCTGGATATTGTCTCGGCCGATGGTACTCTCAGGACGTTTGCGTTGGGGGAGATTATGGCGGCTTCGGGATACGACTGGAGCCTGCCGGATCTTGAGGATTGTGAACTGGTAGTGGATTACTCGAGGACTTCGGTTACTTTCCGGACGGATTACTGGTCCAGAACGTTTTCTTTTGAGTATTTTCTTTAGCGCGGATGTTGGTTATTCAAAAAGATTTCTTAACTTTGCGTTCCATTCTGAGCGCGAGTGGCGAAATTGGTAGACGCGCTACTCTCAGGAGGTAGTGCCTATTACTGGCGTGTCAGTTCGAGTCTGATCTCGCGCACAGCGAAAGCCCGGTCATCCGACTGGGCTTTATTCGTATCTCTCATCGCCTTATTTTTCTGTTCCGGAGCTGTCTGCTCCCGAAACCTTCCGCTTCGCTCCATCCCTCCCACAATCTACTTCGTCCTGCTTCGCAGAACTCGTATCTTGCGGGCCCCTCCCTCTAACGTGGCCGAGGGTGGCCACGGGTTTCGTCGGAGCAGACAGCTCCGGAACGAACACTTAATAAGACGAAAAGATTATTGCGCTACCATTGGAATGGTGACCTCGGTAGTTTCTGGTTTATACTCTGCTATGTCGTTGTAAAAGATTACCCAACTCATGATGACGCCGTTTTCAGCGTCAATCAAAATGCTCTTGCTGTCTTCAGAGTATATCGTATAGTGTTCAGGATATTCTCCGTATCCACACTTATAGTTTGTGGCCGTCAAATTATGTTTGGCATTCCCTCTATTAATATGTGCATATGTGGCAAAGTCAAAGTCTCTGAGATCGCTGATTTTTCCTCCCACGTGGATGCCTCCTGGAAAAATATCTGAAAGAACGGAAAAATAAGGGGAACTCGTACTGAAACAATCGAGATGGCCACATCTAGATCCTTCCGGAGACTCGAAGAGCTGAACGATAAAATCTTCATAAATGAGGGTATAATCTACAGGGTAGTTTGATGCGGTCAGGTCCATCTCTTTCGGCGTTCCAAACCTGACAATTATCTGCTCTGGTGTCTTTCCGTTAAACCATGTTATGTCCATGGCCAGAACGGTGTCTATTTGGGGCTTCTGTGCAAATGCTGTAATACTTAACAACATAGCAAAGAACAATATAATCCTTTTCATATCAGTGGAATTAATGAGGTTCGACCGCTTTTTTGCAAATGGAGTGCCATGATTCAGGTGGAGGAGACGAAAAAACCTCCCTCGCGGAGGCGAGAGAGGCGAAGTATGTTTAACGAATGATTCGTTTAGGCTTTGTTGTTGGATCCGAGAACGTTTACGATCTTGTGGATGTAAAGTTTCTTCATTTCGTCACGTGCAGGACCGAGGTACTTACGTGGATCGAACTCACCTGGCTTCTCAGCGAGGACCTTGCGGATAGCAGCGGTCATTGCGAGACGGGAGTCAGAGTCGATGTTGATCTTGCAGACAGCGCTCTTGGAAGCCTCGCGAAGCTGCTCCTCAGGGATACCTACTGCGTCAGGAAGCTTTCCGCCATACTCGTTGATGATGTCAACATACTCCTGTGGAACTGAAGAAGAACCGTGGAGAACGATTGGGAAGCCAGGGAGCTTCTTCTCGATCTCGTGGAGAACGTCGAATGCGAGCGGTGGTGGAACGAGACGACCGGTCTTAGGGTCGCGGGTGCACTGCTCTGGTTTGAACTTGTATGCACCGTGGGAAGTACCTACAGAGATAGCGAGGGAGTCGCAGCCAGTGCGGGTAGCGAAGTCGATAACTTCCTCAGGACGTGTATAGTGAGACTCCTCAGCAGCAACCTCATCCTCAACGCCGGCGAGAACGCCAAGCTCAGCCTCTACAGTTACATCGAACTGGTGAGCATAGTCGACAACCTTCTTTGAAAGAGCGACATTCTCCTCGTAAGGAAGAGCAGAAGCATCGATCATCACTGAAGAGAAGCCCATGTCAACGCAGCTCTTGCAAGTCTCGAAGCTGTCGCCGTGGTCAAGGTGAAGAACGATCTGAGGATTCTCCCAGCCGAGCTCCTTGGCATATGCTACAGCACCTTCAGCCATATAACGGAGAAGGGTAGGATTTGCATAGTTACGTGCACCCTTTGATACCTGGAGGATAACAGGAGATTTCTCTTCGGCAGCGGCCTGGATGATAGCCTGAAGCTGCTCCATATTGTTGAAGTTGAATGCAGGGATTGCATATCCGCCTGCAACGGCCTTCTTGAACATCTCTCTTGTGTTTACAAGGCCAATTTCTTTGTAAGATACCATAGTATTTTATAGAATAAAAATAAACTTTCTAACCACTTTTCTAACCGTGCGGCCGCAAATTTACCAAATAAAAATGACAGTATCAAGTCATTATTTATTGGTATTGATATAGCGGCCGTTTTTAGTCCAGTGCCAATAACCGTATATCGCCGACAACGTGTAGGCCAGATAAAGCACTGCCATCCAGTACATGCCGGATGTCAGGCAGAGGACTGTCGAAAGAATGTCGGCGGCAATCCATATCAGCCACTGCTGCGGGTACGACTTCGCCAGCCACCATGTGCCGATAGCGCTCATGACCGCCACCACCGCGTCGAGCACCGTGGAACTGTCTCCGAGCGCCCGGAGCAGGGCGATCATGCCCGCAGTGCCTATGACCATGAGAACGGCGCTCCAGAGGAGGACCGCTTTCCCCGGTTTCGCCAGATGGATGGTCGCTCCGTCAGGATCCTCGGCCGAAAGGGCCTCTCCGGCCTGCCGCCACTGGTACAGGCCCCATATGGACATGGCGACGTAATATATGTTCAGTCCCATGGAAGCCCACAGGTGCTGCACCGCAAAAGAATATGAGCAGGCGACACCTGTAAGGATGCCGACTGCCCACATTGAATTTTTCTGCCCGATCTCGAGGACTATGTAAACGATCCCCGTGACGAAGGCGAATATCTCGATAATCTGGATTATATCCATTAGTAGTAAACCGGGCTATAAAGAGCGAAATGTGCTGGAATTACTCCTGCCGTAACATCCCATCTCTTTGTCTTGAGATCCGGAGAGAAGCAGTATACCTTGCCAGGGTTGACATAATCTCCGCCGTCTGCAATATATATATCGCCAGTGAAAACATTTACCTGAAGACCATAAGGTGTCACGACGTCCGAAGCTGCAGAGCCGGCGAAAGGAATCTTTTCTACCGTCATCTCCTTGGTATCGACAGAGAAGAAATTATATCCGGAATAAGGATAAGCGATATCACTGTCTGCGCCCAGTGCGAATAACATATTGAGTGAAGGATAGCCGATG
Organism: Bacteroidales bacterium WCE2008; assembly: GCA_900167925.1. Lineage (NCBI taxonomy): Bacteria > Pseudomonadati > Bacteroidota > Bacteroidia > Bacteroidales > Bacteroidales bacterium WCE2008. Next base: position 513,700 of record FUZM01000002.1, on the reverse strand, counting down.
AGACTCGATACGTGCATTTCTTTCAGAGCTGCGGGGAGATCGACTATAGACAGGGCCTTGGCATCGATGCAGGACAGTGAAGTATGCTGCTCCGAGTAATCGGTCTGGGCGGTAACCCATACTTTGTCATTCGTGCTGACAATATTCTTAAGATTCTTGAATGGCAGTTCGATCTGATTTGTTACTTTAAAGGTCTCTGTACTGATTACAGATACTCTATTGTCGAATCCTGCATGGAGTCCGCCGCTGTTGGCGACGAATATCTTGTTCTGGCAGACGGCCACGCCTTCAGGGTTATAGCCGACTGAAATCGAATCGATCTTTTCAAGAGTTCTGAGGCTAATCTTGTAAAGAGTTCCGGTACCTTCTTCTGCATCTTTGATTGTTGCATATGATGAGACGTAAGCGTAGCTGTCGTAAAAAGCTATATTACGAGGCTGTGGAACTGGTATTGTCGCAAGATGTTTTTCATCATAAGCACTCATTACTTCTACGATGCCGGAACCGTTAATTGCGGCCCAGAGAGAGTTGGCGTATACTTGAAGATCGTTTCCAGTGTCTCCAAGATTCATGGCAATCGTAGGGTTCATCTTGCCGAAAGCATCGCGTACATAAGTGTTGTCAGTGAAGCGGAGAAAATCGAGGGTCGAATTGTTAGCCATAAAGGCTCCCTCGTTGAGAACGAACAACTTATAATAAGGGTTAACGTTCTCGTTTTCACCTACTTGAATTTTCTCACCCGCGAGTTTGTCGTCATCGGAGGTGATAATGACTTTCTTGACGTCATCCTTTACGCAGCTGACCATAGTGGAGGCCAGAATGCAGCTGAAAATCAGCAGTGTAATCTTTTTCATTTAAGTTAAATTATTTTGAGTCGCTAAGTTACATAAAAATATCAGAAACTGTATTCAATTGTTGCAAGAGCGTTGAAACCCGGCATAGGGTAGCGGTTCACGACCTCGTACTGTTCGTTCAGGATATTGTTGAGGGACAGACGCAGGGTGAGATTGCCTTCCCTTACAGGAATGATCTTGGACATCCAGACGTCGATGGTCATATATGGGTCGAGCTCATATTCCGGAAGGTTTGTGGAATTGTACCAGCGCTTTGTAGCTGTTATGGCGCTGAGGTCGATCCTCCAGCCCTTGCGGACTGCAGACGCGGAAACCGAGCCGCTGTGGATAGGAGTGTATGGTATCTGGTTCATATATGTGACAGACTTCTGATTACTGTAGTCCCGGGCTCTCTGCCAGGTATATTTGAAGACTATGTCGAAGCCGTCCATCTTCGGGTCAGAACTGAATTCTCCCTTATCGTATGACAGTCCGTATTTGACCTCCAGGCCGTCTACCTTGACCTTTCCGATGTTATACATGGTCCAGCGGAACAGATTCGAAGTCGGTATAGCCACGATCTTGTCTGTCAGATTGTTATGGTATCCCTCTACGTTGAGTTCAGAAAGCATAGTCCGGCTCAGACGGTACTGGAAAAGACCTTTGAGTCCGAACTGGTCAGCCGTTTCCGGTTCAAGCCTTGAATTGCCTACGGCCGTGTAATACAAATCATTGAACGAAGGAAGCCGGTATGTGCGACGGGCATAAGCATGGAAACTGAGTACATTCCAGATCGGCACCCACTTTAGATTCAAAGAAGGTGAGAACTTATCCCGGGTGGCATTGGCGAGAGACCAGCCTCCGACATCACTCCCTTTCCTGAACCAGTCTCTGGCCAGCTCGTAAACGGCTGTAGCGTCCACGTATACAGGATCGATATTGAAATCCATTCCCGCTGCAAGCCAGGTAGTAAACCTGTTAGGAAAAGCGAAATCCGCCATGTCCGAATCCAGATAATTATACTGGAAATCCGCCGCGAACTTATAGTGCAGGTCAGTAGCCAGCTGTCCGCTTGCCGCGGCGCTGAGATAGGCCGAAGTCTGGCGGAAATGGTTGCTGATCGGAAGAGCCTGAGGATCATGTTCCGGATCTGTTCGATACCAGAGATAGTCATATCCGACTTTTCCCTGGATCTTAAACTGAAGCGGCAGACTGTATGATTCATAGCTGGCCTGGAGAAAAGCATTGTGGTCGTCCTGCCTGTCCTTGCTAGTGATGGCGCCCTGCGCCCTTCGTATTACGGGACCGGGGAGACCGCGGCCAGAGCCATAGTAATATGCCTTTACTCTCAGACGTCCGTCTATTAAGGCAAGCAGGTTCCAGTCCAGGGTCACCGAAGTGAGGTCGCAATTCTGTCTGGTCATTACAGTATCGTAGCCCGCAATACCTCCAGGGACGTCAATATATTTTTTTTCATGGAAGCGGTAGCGGCCGTTGGCAGTGCGCAGGCTTGCATTGAAAGACATTCCATAAGTCTTCCCGTGATGCCTCCACGATGCGGAAGGGGAGAACGTTCCGAATGCGCCGCCATGGAGACGAACTATGAAAGAATCAGTCTTTCCATATAAATCGGCATAATCTGTAGAAAGATTCAGCGAACTCCCGGCTCCCATCTCTCTGGCGGAACGCAAATAGCCGTAGTGCGGGGCCGAATCCAGATCCATCCTCCGGAAAGAATAAGCATTGAACCTCCCGAGATCGACCTGCATGTTCTGCGCATTCTCGATCGGAATCCCGTCGATCATTACCGTAGTATGTTCGCTGCCGAGACTGCGCACATTGATTGTCTTGAGTCCGCCTACTCCTCCGTAATCCTTCAGCTGGATTCCCGAGAAGAGGCGTATCGCGTCAGCAAGGTTCGGTGCTGCCTGGATCTTGTCGGAAAGTATATGCTGGCCGGCGAGAGTATTGTCGATACGGAAAGCCGAGACAAGCGACTCCTTTATCTCGAGAGTGTCGGAGAGGGACTGTGCATGGACTGCGGGAGCCCCGCAGGCAATAAGGGTTGCAGTTATGGTCAATAATTTGCGCATAGACAACAAATATACGATAAAAAACGATATCTTTGCATATTATATATTTAAATGAAAATGGATAAGAAAAGTTACGCATTGGGCATGAGCATCGCCCACAATATGCTCGGATCAGGAGTAAAGGGAATCAACTTCGACGATTTCTGCGCCGGAGTCAAGGCTACCCTTAACGGCGAAGAGCCTGCCGTATCATACGAAGAGGCCGGCCGTCTTCTGGACGAGTATTTCTCAAATATAGAGGCTGAACGCGCGGCTGAGGAAGCTGAAATCGGAGAGGCTATGAAGAAAGACGGCGAGGCCTTCCTTGCCGAGAACCTCAAGAAAGCCGGAGTTGTCGCCCTCGCCAGCGGTCTGCAGTACAAGATCCTCAAGGCCGGCAACGGCCGCAAGCCTGGAAAGACTTCCCAGGTGCGCTGCAACTATGAGGGCAAATTCACCAACGGCCAGATCTTCGACAGCTCATACAAGAGAGGAGAACCGGCAGTATTCGGCGTCAACCAGGTCATCGCCGGCTGGACCGAGGCTCTTCAGCTGATGTCCGAAGGTTCCGAGTGGGAGCTCTATATCCCATATAACCTCGCATACGGCGAGACCGGAGCCCATGGCGCCATCCCTCCGTACGCTGCCCTGATCTTCAAGGTCGAGCTGATCGAGGTGCTTTAATGAAAATCATCGTAGATAGCGGCGCTACCAAGGCCGGGTGGACATCCCTCGGCCCTGACGGCGCTGTCTGCGTATATACGGCCGGACTGAATCTCTCCACCGCCGACGCTACATCTGTGCGGAGGATAGTCAGAGATGCCGCCGAAAAACTCGGCCGTCCGGAGAACGTCTCCGGCATATATTTCTACGGAGCCGGGATCATAGCAGCGCCGGCAGCGCTTGACGCTGCGCTCTCGGAAGCATTCCCCGGTGCGAGGGTAGAGTATGCTTCAGACCTGCTCGGGGCTGCCAGAGCGGTATTCGGGCGCCGTCCCGGAATCGCATGCATACTCGGGACCGGCTCGAATTCATGTTTCTATGACGGCGAAAATGTCGTCCGCAACCTGCATCCGTGCGGGTTTGTACTCGGAGACGAGGGCGGAGGCTCTTCGCTGGGAAAGCGTTTCGTGGCGGATTATCTGAAAGAGATGCTGCCGGCTGAGGTCGCAAGGGACTTCGGCGAGAAGTTCGAGGTCGATTACATGACCGTAGTACGCAATGTCTACAAAGGAGAGGCTCCGGCAAGATATCTAGCGTCTTTCGCCCCGTATGTGCTTTCGTGGTACGGGAAGGATGAGGCTGTGAGCCGTATTGTGGAAGATAATTTCCGCGACTTCATAAGAAAGTTCCTGCTCCGGTATGATACCGCCGGGAATGAGGTCGGAGTCGTCGGCGGATTTGCCGCCGCGGCCGAGAACGTGCTCAGGAAGGTCGCGGAGCAGGAGGGCGTGAGAATCGGCAAAGTCATGGCCGACCCGATGCCCGGACTGATTCATTTTTATGGGATTGATTAAAGATACATATCCATCCAGACTGCTGGAGGACGCTGTCGAGGCTATCGGCTCTCTGCCGGGCGTCGGCAAGCGCAGCGCGCTCAGGCTTGCGCTGCATCTGCTCCGCCAGCCTTCGGAAAACGTGCACCGGTTCACGGATGCGATCAACCATCTGCGCGATGACGCGCGCTACTGCAAGACTTGCATGATGATCTCCGACGGAGAAGAATGCTCGATCTGCTCTGACAAGAGCAGGGACAGGCGGACCATCTGCGTCGTCGAGAATGTGCGCGATGTCATGAGCATAGAAAATACCGGCCAGTACCATGGACTATACCATGTCCTCGGGGGGATAATCTCTCCGATCAACGGTATAGGACCGTCGGACCTGACAGTGTCGGAACTGGTCTCCAGAGTCGCCGGCCTTGCGGAGGAAGATCCTGATTCGGTCGAGGTCATCATGGCCCTCAGCGGAGACGTCGAGGGGGAGACTACCGCGTTTTATATCTATCGGCAGATCAGCAGGTTCGGAGTCAGGGTTTCTTCTCTGGCGAGAGGGCTCGGATTCGGTGCGGACCTGGAATATGCCGACGAACTTACGCTCGGACGTTCGATTGTCGCCAGACAACCGTTCAAGGCTTGATATGTTCGCGCGGAATTAGTATATTTGTGGGATTGCATGACTTTTTGGCAGATGCCGCAGGGAGGTGCAGTTTTTGAAATCCAGAAAAGAAAAAGACTAGATAATGGCAATTGCTGATTTTTTGAAAATGATATTCGGGTCTAAGTCAGACCGCGATATGAAACAGATAAAGCCGATCCTCGAGAAGGTGCTGGCTGCATACCCGGCTATTGATAAACTATCCAATGACGAGTTGAGGGCTCATTCTGAGGCTCTCAAGGCCCGTATCCGCGAGGTTGAGGCACCGTTCGAGAAGAGGATAGAGGAGATAAAGGGCGAACTCGAAAAGGATATCCCGGTAAAGAAGAAGGAAGACCTTGCTACCGAGTCCGACAGACTCGTCAAGGAGGAGGATGACGCTATCGAGGTGATTCTCATGGAGATTCTTCCTGAGGCCTTCGCGATAATGAAGTCTACCGCGCGCAGATTTGCGGAGAACGCGGAGATAGAGGTCACCGCAACCGACTTCGACCGTAAACTCAGCATTGACAAGGATTTCGTAAGGATAGAAGAGCGCGACGGAAAGGATGTCGCAATCTACCAGAACCACTGGATCGCCGGCGGTAACGAGATTACCTGGGACATGGTCCATTATGACGTCCAGATAGTCGGCGGTATAGTACTCCACCAGGGTAAGATCGCCGAGATGGCGACCGGTGAGGGTAAGACCCTCGTCGCAACCCTTCCGGTATTCCTTAACGCACTCGCAGGAAAAGGCGTCCATGTAGTCACGGTCAACGACTACCTCTCCAAGCGTGACTCGGAGTGGATGGGCCCTCTCTATATGTTCCACGGTCTTTCTGTAGACTGTATAGACAAGCACCAGCCGAACAGTGACGAACGTAAGCGCGCATACAACTGCGACATTACTTTCGGTACCAACAACGAGTTCGGTTTCGACTATCTTCGTGACAATATGGCAGTAACGATGAACGACCTCGTGCAGAGGAAGCATCATTTTGCCATCGTCGACGAGGTCGACTCCGTGCTCATCGATGATGCCCGTACTCCGCTTATCATCTCCGGACCTGTTCCGAAGAACACTGCCGACGAGCAGTTCATGGAGTTCAGGCCTTATGTCGAAAGGCTCTACACCATGCAGAGGGCTTTCGTCACCCAGACTCTCAACGATGCAAAGAAAGCTATAGCCGCAGGCGACGAGGCAGAAGGCGCCAAGCTCCTTCTCCGTTGCCAGAAGGGACTTCCGAAATACCAGCCGCTCATCAAATTCCTCAGCGAGCCCGGCATGAAGCTTCTTCTCCAGAAGGGCGAAAACTATTATATGCAGGATAACGAAAGGGAAATGCCTGTCGTTACCGACCCGCTCTACTTCGTGATCAGCGAGCAGCAGCACTCCGTAGACATGACCGACAAGGGTCATGAACTCCTTGCCGGAATGACCGGCGAAGCCGATTTCTTCGTACTCCCTGATGTCGGAAGCAAGATCGCCGAGATCGAGAAGGAGGACATCGATGCTGCCGCCAAGCAGGAGAAGAAGGATGCGCTTATGGAGGAGTTCTCCCTCAAGAGCGAGCGCGTGCATACGATGATCCAGCTCCTGAAGGCTTACGCCATGTTCCAGAAGGATGTGGATTACGTCATCATGGACGGCAAAGTCAAGATCGTCGACGAGCAGACCGGCCGTATAATGGAAGGCCGCCGCTGGAGCGACGGTCTGCACCAGGCAGTCGAGGCCAAGGAGAATGTCAAGGTCGAGGATCCGACCCAGACTTTCGCCACCATCACCCTGCAGAACTACTTCAGAATGTACCATAAACTCGCCGGTATGACCGGTACCGCCGAGACAGAGGCGGGCGAGTTCTGGTCAATCTATAAACTCGACGTTGTCGTCATCCCTACCAACCGTCCGGTAATCCGCGACGACCAGAATGACCTCATATACAAGACCAAGCGCGCCAAATACAAGGCTGTCATCGCAAGAGTCCTCGAACTCCGCAAGGAGGGCCGTCCGGTCCTCGTCGGTACTACCGATGTCGAGACTTCCGAACTCCTGCTCCGAATGATGGAGCGCGCAGGTATCCATGATGCCCAGTTGCTCAACGCCAAGCAGCACCAGCGCGAGGCTGAGATAGTCGCACGTGCCGGCCAGTCCAGCACCGTCACTATCGCCACCAACATGGCCGGCCGTGGTACCGATATCAAGCTTTCTCCAGAGGTCAAGGCCCTCGGAGGACTTGCGATCATAGGTACGGAACGCCACGACAGCCGTCGAGTCGACCGCCAGCTGCGTGGTCGTGCAGGACGTCAGGGAGACCCGGGATCTTCAACCTTCTACGTATCCCTCGAGGATAAGCTGATGCGTCTTTTCGGTTCCGAAAGGATAGCCGGAATCGTGGACAGGATGGGAATGACCGAAGACGATGCTCTCGAAAGCAAGATGCTCTCCGGCAGGATCGAGCAGGCGCAGCGCAAGGTCGAGGAGAACAACTTCGGTATCCGTAAGAGACTTATCGAGTACGATGACGTTATGAACAATCAGCGTAACGCTATCTACTCGCGCCGCCGTAACGCCCTCTCAGGTGAGAGGATTGAGATCGACATCCTCAATATGATGATCGAGACAGTCGATCTCTTCGTAGAGAGGACCGACGGCATGACATACGAGGACTTCTCCGAGTACCTTATGAGCCAGATGTCCATAGATCCGGGCTTCGATGCCGCTTTCTATGAGAAGGCCAAGCCGGCAGAGCTCAGAGCAAGGCTCGTAGAGCATATGCAGGACGTTTACAACCGCAGGATGGAGGCTCTTATCAACAGAGTCAATCCTGTAGTCAAGGAGGTATATGAGAAGCAGGGCAAGATGTATGAGAATATCGCTATTCCTATCACTGACGGCCGCCGTATCCTCAGACTCGGAGTAAATCTCAAGAAGGCTTATGAGAACGAAGGCAAGGAAGTTGCCAAGGCTCTCAGCAAGACTCTTATCCTCTGGCAGATCGACGAGCACTGGAAGAACCATCTCCGTGATATGGACGACCTTCGCCAGAGCGTACAGAATGCCTCATATGAGCAGAAGGATCCGCTTGTAGTATATAAGCTCGAGAGCTACAATCTCTTTGCAGACATGCTCGAGGCTCTCAATAAGGATGTGCTGACTTTCCTCTTCCGCAGCGCTATCGCACTCCGTGAAGACGCTCCTGCGACAAGAGCTCCGCAGCCTCGCCGCTCGGATATGAGTCAGCTCCAGACAAACAGGAACAACCTTTCAACAAATGGCGAGCAGAAGGCCAATATGCCGGTAAAGGCGGGACAGAAAATAGGCCGTAACGATCCGTGTCCATGCGGTTCCGGTCTCAAGTACAAGAACTGCCACGGTAAAGGCCTCGTCTAAAGTTTGAATTTAAAGTAATTAATATGGCCAAGACAATGGAACAGTCTGTAAATGTAAATGAAGTCAGTAGAATTTCTACCGGCACCAGCATGAAGGGAGAGATTAATTCTCCTAACGACATCCGTATCGATGGTAGCTTCGATGGAAAGATCATCTCGAAGGGAAGGGTAGTGATAGGCGACAAAGCCGTCATCAGCGGAGACATCATCTGCGATAATGTGGACTTCTGGGGAAAGATGACCGGATCCCTCTATGTACGTGATACTCTTGCTCTTAAAGACGGTTGCGTTGTCAATGGTGACCTCCACGTAAAGAGACTTTCAGTTGAGCTCGGTGCCCGCTTCGAGGGTAACTGCAAGATGCTCAAGGACGGAGAGTTCGAGAAGGTGGCCGGAGAAGTGTCCGCCGCCGCTCCTGCATCGGCTTCCGGAGCTGCATCTTCCGCAGCTTCGTCACCAGTGCACAGCTCTTCCAAGTCTAATCTCGGAGGCGTTTCCTTAAAGTAAAGTAAGCATATCGTGGGCGGGCTGGATTACAGTTCCGCCCTCGCTATATGATTCCAACAACTCCCGCGAGAATTCCTCGTGGACCGGGAAGTTGTGGCTCAGATGGGTCAGCCAGGTATGCTTCGCCCCGATTCTGCGGGCGAGTTCCACTGCCTGCTCCAGAGAGAAATGTGAGTGGTGCGGCTTGTAACTTACCGTGTTGAGGGTCACATGGTCCAAACCTCTGAGTTTCTCAAGTTCAATGTCCGGAAGCATGCTCATGTCCGTTATATAGGCGATATTCCCGAACCTGAATCCCAGAACCGGCATCTGGCCGTGGATTCCTCTTATCGGTATTATCTCGACCCCATCTCCTTTGATTCCCTTGCACAGACCGGTGAATTCCGGATCGTCCACGACTTCCGCCGTATCCAACGGATTGCCGGTAGGTACGAGACTCCCGTCCGGCATCATGTATCTGTAACCTACGTCGTGGACCCAGACAAGTTCCTTCCTGGGATTTTCCGGATATATCACGAACGGCTTTTCGCTTATCTGGTGGATCTGCCATACCGGCGCTCCGGGATATTTGTCCTCGGCGAATGCATAGTCATATTCCACTTTAAGGGTATCCAGTACGCGCGGTTCGCAGTAGATATTGACTGCGGATCTGTCTATATAGTTGAGCGCCCTGACGTCGTCCAGTCCTCCGGTATGGTCCTTATGGTTATGCGTAAGCAGGATGGCGTCCAGGTGACGGACTCCCGCGGCAAGCATCTGGCTCCTGAAATCAGGGCCCGCATCAATGAGAATCGTAAGTCCTCCGTACTCCACCAGAGCCGAAGCCCTGAACCTCTTGTCCCTCGTATCTGCAGAAGTGCAGACCGGACATTGGCATCCGATTATCGGAATTCCCTGCGAAGTGCCTGTCCCGAGAAAAGTAAGTTTCGCCTTCATCATATAGTAACCTCCTGAATAGTACCGCACAGCGCGGCATCGTAAGGCCTGGTCAACCTTATATAATTTCCTGTATATCCGGACATCGTACCGTCTTTCTCCGCAGACTCCCAGAGCACCTTCTCGCGGATTCCCCGGTTGGCTTCCGTGAATTCGGCGTTAAGCCTGTCGCAGAGTCCCTCCAGCCTCTCTACCCGTTCTGTCTTTATGCTGTCCTGCACCTGATCCTTCATGACGGCCGCCCTTGTCCCAGGCCTGCGGGAATATGGGAAGATATGGATGAACGCAGGACGGATCCGCTCCTCGAGGAAGCGGTAGGTGTCCTCGAATTTCTCGTCGGTTTCTCCCGGGAGGCCTACAATGACGTCTATTCCGAAGAAGACCTTAGGCTTGCCCGGTCCTTCCATCGCCTTGCGTATGTAATCGATCCTGGACGCAAACAGTTCGGTAGTATATTTTCTCCCGACTTTGCCCAGAAGCTCGTCATTGCCGACCTGTAGCGGAATATGGAAATGCGGCTGGAACTTTGTCCCGGATGCTATCCAGTCTATTATTTCTTCTGTTATGAGGTTAGGCTCTATGGAGGAGATGCGGTATCTTTCGATGCCTTCCACCTCGTTCAGGGCCTTGAGCAGATCGAGGAATGTCTCTCCGGTAGTCCTTCCGAAATCTCCCGTGTTGACTCCGGTAAGCACAATTTCCTTTATGCCAAGCCCGGCAATCTGCCAGGCCTGCTTCACAACCTCGCATATAGGGATATTGCGGCTGAGCCCGCGGGCGTATGGCACCGTGCAGTAGGCGCAGAAGTTATTGCAGCCGTCCTGGACCTTCAGGAAGGCCCTGGTCCTTTCTCCGCTGGAGTACGCCGGCATGGTGTCCTCCGCCATGGTCTTGAGCGCCGTCGCACTGAACGAGTCGAGAGTCTCGGAAGCGCCGAGGTTGTCCGTTCCGGTCATGAGCTCGAGAGTCTTCGGCACGACCTGCGACTTCTCCGTTGCTCCGAATACGAGCCTTACTCCTTCGATCGCCTCTACTTCTTCCCGGCGCAGCTGGGCATAGCATCCGGTCACGACGATAGGGGAGTCCGGAGCCTGCCTGTGGCATTTTCTGATTATATTTCTGCACTTATTGTCGGAATGCTGGGTCACGCTGCAGGTATTGACAAGATAAAGGTCCGCTTTTTCGTTCCAGGGCACTATGGTGTGTCCTGCAGCGACGAACCCTCTCTCATAGGTCGAAGTCTCCGCGTAATTCAGTTTGCATCCCAATGTAAGTAAAGCTATCTTCATTTAGCAAGCATTAAAAACACACACGGGCGTTTGCCGATTGTCGGCACCGCCGTCTTCCATTCCTTTACTGTCTTTGTCTTTATGAACGCGTCCGGCAGAGTGATGTCTGCAGCAACGCAGATTCTTGTCCCCGGAGCGCATACTCCCAGAATATCGGAGAGCATCTGGTCGTTGCGGTAAGGCGTTTCGATGAATATCTGGGTCTGGCGCATCGCGGCCGACTGCTTCTCGATATTTCTCAGCGCGGCTTTCCTCTCTTCCGGCTTGGCCGGCAGATAGCCGCGGAAAGCGAAGCTCTGTCCATTCAGTCCTGAGCCCATGAGGGCCAGCATCAGAGACGACGGCCCGACCAGGGGAACAACTTCGATTCCGCAACGGTGACATAATGCCACGAGAAGGGCGCCGGGATCAGCTACGGCCGGAAGGCCGGCCTCTGAGATCAGTCCGACATCGTTGCCGTCGTTGAACAGCGACGCGAAGGCCTCTACCTCTCCGGGAGCCGTATGTTCATTGAGTTCATGGAACTCGAGTTCTCCGATATGGCCTTTCAGGCCGGCGGAGGACAGGAACCGGCGGGCAGTACGGGTCTCTTCGACGACGTATGTATGGATCCCTTTTATGATCTCGAAGACCGGAGCCGGAAGCACCAGTGCGGGATCATACTCTCCCAGAGGAGACGGAATCAGATATAGTTTGCCTTTATTCATTTTCTGCTTTTATTTCAATTCGTTTCTGCGGTACTGCTTCAGCCGCTTTCTCCAGCTGTTTCTCGCGCCGTTTCTTTGGAGAGACAAAGATATTCCGCAGGAATTCCCAGAACGAGTCGAACTCCTTCTGATAAGTTATGCCGACTCCGTTACGCTGCAGGTTGTCCAGATAATTGGTGTACTGGTCGGCTGAATGTGAGAACAGGTTAAGCCGGTAATTGCCCGGACGGTCCAGCTTGATATCTATGTCGAGGTCTCCGGCTACTTCCTGGTTGGATGTCTCCGTATTGTACAGGTGGTTTCCGATAGTGCCGTTGACGGTAACCCTGTTGTTGAACAGAGCCGTAGATACGGCGACATCGAATACATTGGTTCCTGTCGAAGTCTGCTGGTAGTCAAGTCCGACATCTACCGGAATCTCCAGCAACTCCAGAATCTTGCCCAGCTGATTGGCCATGATTTCGGCAACTGAGCTGGCGAGAAGGTTGTCGTTGTTGACAATTCCGCTCTGGGTGTCCGGAAGGAAACCTCCGGAGACAAGCAGGGAGATGAACTGCTTCTGTATCTTGTCTTCAGTATCCAGAGCCGAGCGTACCAGATTCTCCGTAGTCGGATCGAGGTCCGGCACGTCGATCGAGAAGCTGACTCTCGGGTTGCTCAGCTTGTCGGAGATATGGATTCCGCAGTCCACCGCCCTTCTGGTGGCGACGGATGTCGTATCGGCGATAAGCCTTCCGATGGAGGCCTTGGCCTTGTAGATGGCGTCAATGTCGAGATCGGTATCCATGACGTCGCCGTTGAACTTGACCGAGCTGCCGTTCTGGATGGTGAAGTTGCGGCTGGCGATTCCAAGCGCGGAGAAGTGGAACAGGCCGTCCATTATGTTGTAAGCTCCTCCGAGACTGAATACATCTCCAAGCTGACGGAAATCCACATTGATGTTGCCGGATCCGCGGGCGGAAAGCACGTTTCCGCTGGATTTGTCTATCTCTATGAAGGCCTGGAGCCCGGTATGCGGAGTTATGTTCGCATGGACGGAGAAATCACTGGTCTTCTTGTCCTTGTGGTCGATGCCCTTCATCATTTCTTCATAAGGATCGACATGGAGATTCCTGGTGTCCTCCGTAAAGGTCAGCAGGTCGGAAATCTTGACCGACTGGCTGGAATTGAGAGGAAGGTGGAACTCTCCGTCTTTCGAAGTGGCGGCCTCTATGTCAAGCCGTATCGCATTGAACGGACCGGTGATGTCGACTCTTCCGGAACCGTAGGCATTGCCGTAGAACGAAGGATTCCCGCCTTCTTTTATGTCGATGATCTGCATGTCGCTGAAGGTGACATGGGTATCGAGATAAGGGGCCGTGAAATTCTTTTTCCAGCTGAGACCTCCGCTGAGCGATCCTTTGGCGTCGTTGAAATCCCTGATGGTTATCGAGTCGAACGACAGCATGTTGTTCTTTACGGACAGAGGACCTCTGACTATGTAAGGAACTCCGGTGAACGCAACCTTGAGAAGGGCGTCTTCCAGCCTCAGATTGTCGCATGTCAGCCTTATGTCGTCCAGTTTTCCGGAGAATCCGACTTCTCCGGACGCAGTTCCTCCGATATCGCTGAATACGCTCTTGAGGAAAGGTTTCAGATATGTCAGGTCAAGGCCGTCAAGATTTGCAGAACCTTTCAGGGACTTGTCTGCTATGCTGAGCGAACCGGTCGCATCAAGAGTCCTGACACCATCAATGTCGTTGCGGGCGAGGAAGCGGAAACTGTTGATGCTGTCGTCCCAGACGCTGCGCAACTTGAGAGAGCCTATCGGCGCTCCGGCGATTGCCGAAGAGTCTATGGCCATGTCGAGATGGAGACCGAACCTGTCCTTTACAGGGGAGTCGAGACTGGCCCAGCCGGTGGCGGATCCGGAGAGGTCCATGTCGGCGCCGATGATACTGTTGAGCAGGGAAATGTCGAATCTCTGCATCTCCAGGCGGAGTATGTCGGTCTTATCCAGGGAGTATCCTCCGTTGAGTGAAATCGACTGTTCTCCGTTGGTGAAACGGACGTCGCCGGCGGTTATGTCTTTTCCGGTCATGTTGAGTTCCTTGCCGGAGAGAATCCATTGCGAGCCGTTGAAGAATATCTTCGACGGGATGAGGTCGGCATCGATGCACAGGATATTGTCGTCATTCCGGCTCAGATAGCCTTTGATATAGACGTCTCCTTTGTTGCCGGAGCCATGGTTGTTGTCGTAGCTGAATCCCAGGTTGACCCTGTTGTCTTCGCAGAAGAACAGCATGTCGGTCGCATCAGTGCGAAGCGGCGGAAGCTTGATTTCCGAAGTGACGAGATGGGCGGTCAGATTGTCTATCGTGTTGTCGGCCTTAAGGTCGACATCCCTCATATACTTGTTGCCGAGGGCCAGCCTCTGGGATGTAAGGTGAGCATCCAGCAGACCTTCTCTGCTGATGCCCAGATTGAGCACCGTGTTGTCGGCGATATAGAGGCCAGGCCTCAGGAAAGCCAGCAGGTCGCGGGTGTCCCTGGTCCGCAGATTCAGGTTGTACCAGTTCCCGGACCACTCTTCATGGTGGGTGTCGAGAGCCGGCAGTTCCCTGCGTATCGTTATGTTCTTGAGGTCGTTTATGAATTCGCCGAACATTCCGGAACCGACATAGGATGCATCAGCCAGATCGGAGGTGAGCCGGATGCGGTTGACGTTGTCGGAGTTGTGCGACGATATGTCGATGTCGCCGATCTTATGGATCCCGGCGTTGTCTTCCAGGATGAAGTCATGGACAGAAATATTGCCGAGAAGGTTGCCGTCTGAGGTGTTGGTGAAGTTCGCGCTGGTCCAGAGGCTGAGTTTGGACGCGCCTCCGCGGCGGTCGAGCTTGAGGGCCCGAAGGTCGGCGTGGCCGAGATTGGCGTAGAACTTATAGAGGGCGTTGTTGGTCTTCTTGGACAATGAGACGATGCCCTGGAATATGAAGTTGAGGTTAGGGTCGTTGCAGACGAGGCGTCCGTCGAATTCCTTGCCGGAATAGACTCCGGCTCCGGCAATCCCCGTATATGAATAGTCGAGAGCGTCGAGACGGTCCACTCTCAGCGAATCGATGCGGATCGACGGCGCTCCGGGGACGAGGACAGCTTCAGCCTTGGTGATGAGGGTAGTCTTCCCGAGCGCTTTCACCCTGGCGATGCGGCCTATGTCGAGACGGTCGGTGTGGACCTTTCCCCGGAAGGAGATAGGAATCGTCTTTTCGAGGACGTTGCTCATAAGTACGTCGGCGTAGAGGCGCCCGCAGTCGACTGCTTCCAGGTCGGCGTTGATCGCGAGCCCGTCGAGGGTTCCTTTCGCTGTGGCATCAAGCACGAAATCCTCATCTGCGGCGAACTTGTCCATCCCGATATTGACATTGGGAGCGAAGCCCCGGATGAAGTCCTCCAGCCCGGAAGGGGTGAAACTAACTTTCGAGAGCCTGTAGTCAAGGATCATGTTCCTGGAATCCGGCAGTCCGGTCAGGGTGCCGTTGATCGTTCCTCCGACGCCGTTACCCAGAGACCTGAAACGGAAGTTCTTGACAGTCAAATCTCTTACATGGCCCGAAACCTTGGTGTCGACCATGGCGGTGAAGTCCATCTTCTTGAGGGCCTGGGCGAAGTACGCTATGCTCCCGAAGCTTATCTTGCTGTTGCGGATCTCTGCGTCTATGTCGATCTCGTTGATGAAATCATTGTATGCCTTCGGGTTTCCGATATAGTTGAAATGCAGTTTCGGAATGTCGATATTGCTCCATAGGTCACGGATCCTGAGGTCGTGGATCAGGGTCCTGCCGTCTCCCACCTTGGCATTCCCGCTGAGGTGGAGCACCTTGTACCCGCTCTTTTCGTGGAAGGAAAGCTCGTCGGCGATGCCTTCCATTACCTTGCCGTGGAATTTAAGCTTGCGGGCGCGCAGATGGATGTCCCTGACATCGAGGTCGTTCCATGAAATCGCATCCTCGGCGACGACTTTCTTGTTTCTGAAGTTGCGGAGGCGGAAGCGGAAACCGTCGATGAAGGCCCTGTCAGCCTCGAATATGGTCTTGTCGGATGGTTCTTTCTTGACTTTCGGCTTGTTGCCGCCGTTGAATATCCTCTTGATGTTGGTGGTGGAAAGGCCATCGCCAGCCGGCTCGGTCGTAAGGACCATCATTCCATCCTCGACCGTGATCTCGCGTACGTAGAGGCCTTCGTTGTGGAGCAGGCCCTTTATGCTGAAGATTGCGGTGATCTGCTTCGCCCGGGCGAAGGTGTCCAGACGCTCTTTTGACGGATTGTCTTCTCCGAGATATGGATTCCGGTCGATAATCGCTACGTTGGTGAGGGAAACGGCATCGAATGGACGTATCAGCAGTTCGTCGAAGGTAATGTCGGCATTGATTTCGTCTTTGAATCTGTCGATGACCTTACGGGCAAGGAAAGTCTGGACTGCAGGGGCCTGGGCTGCAATGGCAAGACCGAAGAGGATCGTCAGAAGGACGATCGAAGACATGCCCGATATTTTCAGAAACTTTTTGATACGCTTATATTTTTGCCAATCTACAAATTTAGCAAAAACTATTCAGAATTCATATAGGTGAAAGCTTACTCCTGCGGAGCCGTTTCTTCCTCTTTTTCAGGTGCCGGCCCCTCCGGGTTAAGGAACTTGGCTGCTGCGATTGCGCAGAGGATACCGTCGATACCAGAAGAGACTATACCGCCTGAGTATCCGGCGCCTTCTCCGCAAGGGAAAAGTCCGGGTACCTGCTCGCACTGGAAGGTCTCCGTACCCCTGGTCATGCGGATAGGGGAGGAAGTCCTCGACTCTACTCCGAGAAGCAGGGCGTCGTTGGTATAGTAGCCGCGCATTCCGTGCATGTTGACGGACGGGAAAGCCTGCTGGAGCCTCTCGGCGACATTCTTCGGGAGAAGCTCGTGCAGAGGTGCAGATACTGCGCCCGGATGGTACGAAGTCTCAGGAAGGGTTTCAGAGATCTCTTCTTCGCAGAAATCCACCATTCTCTGGGCAGGGGCGGCAAGAGGGTTGGCGTCAGGATAATTCTCATGGACGAAGTCGAACATCTTTTTCTCGACATCCCTCTGGAAGTTCATCAGGGCGAAGGCGCCGTCCTTGGCGTATTCCTCCGGAACATCTTCAGGCTCGATTGAGACTACGACACCTGCATTAGCCCACTTGGAGTTGCGGGCAGAATTGGACATGCCGTTGAGGACAGTCGTCCCGGCTTCGGTGGACGAAGGCACGAGCACGCCTCCCGGGCACATGCAGAATGAGAATACTCCACGCTCTACCTGCTCCCCGCCGTTGTTGGCTGCTGCTACCTGTTCAACGAAGCTATATTCGGCTGCCGGCATTCCCGGCTCCCACTGTCCGCGGTAACGGATCTTGTTGATGAGAGACTGAGGGTGCTCTACGCGCACTCCCATTGCGAAGCCTTTCGGCTCGAGGTCCCAGCCCTTCTCTTTGAACATCTCATAGATATCGCGGGCTGAGTGGCCTGTGGCCATGATTACGGCTGCGCCTTTATATGTGACTTTCTTAGGCTTTTCGTCGGAAATGTCTGAGACTTTTACATTGAAAGAGCCGTCCTTGAGCTTTGTGACGTCCTCAACTCTTGAGTTGAAATGGTACTCTCCGCCGTGCTCGATAATGCATTTGCGGATATTCTCGACAACTTTAGGGAGCTTGTCGGTACCGATGTGCGGGTGGGCGTCGATGAGGATGGACCTGTCGGCTCCGAACTCCACGAACTGGTAGAGAACCTCGCGTATGTCACCTCTCTTGGAAGAACGGGTGAAGAGCTTTCCGTCGGAGAATGTGCCTGCACCGCCTTCGCCGTAGCAGTAGTTGGAATCAGGATTGACGACTCCTTCGCGTGAAAGCTTTGCCATGTCTGCCTTTCTCTTGTGCACGTCCTTGCCCCTCTCCAGAATCACAGGCTTGAGACCGAGAGTGAGGAGCTTGAGGGCTGCGAACATTCCTGCAGGACCGGATCCTACCACGATTACCGGAGTCGCATCAGTTACGTCTTTATATTCGCGGAGCTTGTATTCTCCGGAATACTCATAAGCCTTGTAGGCTTCGATATGGTATACGGCCTTAACGTCGCCGCGCGCGTCGATCGAGCGGCGGGCAATGCGGCATACCGCGTCTGCTCCCGCCATCGTAGGCTGGTATGATTTTGAAGGGTCTATTACATTGATGACAGCATTCCTGCGGAGCCTGAGCTCCTCGGCTGCTTTTACTCTGATGTCGTCAAGACGTGGCTCGCGGCCAAGCTGGCAGGTGATATCGAAAGTTCTCATAAGTTAAAAATCTGCTATGCGTGAAACTGGGGCGACGTCGAGCGGCGTGCGCTCTCCGGCCTGGTAATGGAAATAGCCTGCGATTGCTATCATCGCGGCGTTGTCGGTAGTGAACTTGAACTCAGGGAGATAGGTGTTCCAGCCACGTTTGCGGCCTTCTTCCTCTATGCGGTTCCTGAGTCCGCTGTTGGCGGATACTCCTCCGCCTATGGTGATTTCTTTGATCCCGGTCTGCTTTGCAGCCTTGATCAGTTTGTCGAGTAGAATATCTATGAGGGTCTTCTGGAAAGAGGCGCAGATATCTTCTTTGTTCTTTTCCATGAAGTCAGGGTCTTTGGCTACTTCGTCGCGGACAAAGTAAAGCAGGGAGGTCTTGACTCCGCTGAAACTATAGTCCAGTCCCGGAATGTGAGGCTTGGCGAACTTGAACCTTTCCGGATCGCCGAGCTTGGCGAGTTTATCTATGATCGGGCCGCCCGGATATCCGAGGCCCATCATCTTGGAGCATTTGTCGAATGCTTCTCCTACGGCGTCGTCGATTGTCTGACCGAGGATTTCGAACTGCAGCGGACTTGATACCTTGACAATCTGGGAGTTACCTCCGGATACGAGCAGGCACAGATAAGGGAAGGCCGGCTGGCGGTTTTCCTTGTCATACTGCTTTATGAAGTTGGCGAGAATATGTCCCTGGAGATGGTTTACGTTGATTATCGGCTTGCCAAGGGCCAGGCCGAGCGCCTTTGCGAACGAAGTCCCGACAAGCAGGGAGCCGAGGAGGCCCGGGCCGCGGGTGAACGCGATGGCGTCAATGTCATTCTTGTCTATGCCGGCTTTTTCGATTGCCTGACTTACCACTGGGACGATATTGAGTTCGTGGGCCCTGGAGGCAAGTTCCGGGACTACGCCTCCGAAGTCTTTATGGACCTGCTGGCTGGCTATTACGTTCGAGAGCAGATAGCCGTCGCGGATGACCGCTGCCGAGGTGTCATCGCATGAAGATTCGATGCCAAGAATGATTTCAGACATATTATTGAACTATTAGGCCGCAAAGATAGCAATTTTCCGGCATTAAATGATACCGGAACCGAGCATTTCTTCAGATTGGGTGTACCATACGGCGAACTGGCCGGGGGTGATGCCGCGCTGAGGGGTGTCGAAGAGTATGAACAGGCCGGCCTCGCGCATTATCACGGTGGCGTCCTGGAGCGGCTGGCGGTAGCGGATCCTGACGCGGTAACGGCGCATCTCGCCCGGCTTCATTGCCAGGTCCTCGCGTATCCAGTGGATGTCCTCCGGAACGATTCTCAGACAGCTCCTTGAAAGGCCCTTGTGCGTATGTCCCTCGCCTACGTAGATTATGTTCTTCTCAGTGTCGGTGGCGATCACGAATACCGGGTCCTTGTGACCTCCTATGTTCAGGCCCTTGCGCTGCCCGATGGTGTAGAACTGCGCTCCGTCATGCTTTCCGAGCACTTTTCCGTACGGATTGTCCTTGTAGCGGGTCTTCTTGACATGGTGCTTCCCGCTCCTGTATGTCTCGGTCTCGAACTTGATGTCGTAGCTGACAGGAGTCGAAAGCCTTATCAGTTCCTCGTCGGTGAGGGCGCTTATCTTTTCCGGGTCAAACGCCGTTCCCTTGCCGGCCGGAGTGCATTTGTCCTCGGAAATGTAGCCGGTGATCATTCCGGCCTCGCTTCCGTCGGCGGTCAGCGATGAGAGTGTGTCGTGTATGAACTTGTATTGCGGGTCGTTGTCGTAGTAGGCGTCATAGACTTCAATGACGTCGCCTTCTACGGACTTCAGTTTCTGCTGCAGGAATGTCGGAAGGTCGACTTTACCGACGAAACATATGCCCTGCGAATCCTTCTTGTCCGCCGAAGGCAGGTCGGCCTCATGGGCCAGTCTCCTGACCTCGGGCTTTACTATGTCTCCGATAGGGAAGAGGGCGGTCGCAAGCTGTTCCTGGGTAAGCTGGCAGAGGAAATAGCTCTGGTCTTTGTTGGGGTCGGAGCCTGCAAAGATGCTCCATATCGGATTGCCGTCCGCATCTTTGAGAGGGTTCCCGTCGGCGTCCACGGCCTGCTCCTTCCGGCAATAATGGCCGGTGGCGACCATGTCGGCCCCCAGCTTGCGGGCAGCCTTCCAGAAGGCGTCGAACTTGATCTCCCTGTTGCAGAGCACGTCCGGATTCGGAGTGCGTCCCTTCGAATATTCGTCGAACATGTAGTCGACGACTCTCTGGCGGTACTCTTTGCTTAAGTCTATGAAATAGAACGGGATGCCGATCTTCCTCGCGACCATCTCGGCTACGAAGCGGTCTTCCTCCCATTCGCAGTCTCCGTGCAGGGTCGCGTCCGCGTCATGCCAGTTCTGCATGAACATGGCAAAGACATCATAACCCTGCTGCTTGAGCAACAGGGCCGCAACGCTGGAGTCAACTCCTCCGGATAGTCCTACACAGATCTTCATCTATCAGTCAAGGGATGTAAAAATGAAAGGGAGCACGTCGTCTACCTTGTCAAACTGCATTATCTTGTCTTTCCCGACAAGAATGATTCCGATCGGCCGGCCTCCCACTTTCTGGTACTCGGCCATGACCTGACGGCATGAGCCGCACGGAGTGGCAGGTTCGTCGCAGATAGTGTAGCCGGGACCTCCTACGATTGCCAGGCTGACCATCGGCACGCCCGGATGGGTGGCAGAGGCTGCGAACATGGCTGTCCTCTCGGCGCAGAGGCCGGACGGGGTGGCCGCATTCTCCTGGTTGGAGCCTTTTACTATCGAGCCGTCGGCAAGACGCACGGCAGCGCCGACATTGAATTTAGAATAAGGAGCGTAGGAACTCTTCTGTGCCTCGATGGCCGAGAGCGCCAGCTCCTTGTCCTCCGGAGCGAGGTCCTCGACGCTTCCGTATTCCCTGTATCGTATTTCTAATTTCTTGTCAGTCATTGCTATTAGTTTATGTTACTTCACAAATATAGCAAAAAAAAGGGAAAGCTTAGCACATCGCACCGCTACGACCTCCTACCCTTGCTGCCTTCCGGCCCTGGGGGAGTTTGGAGGGAGCTGGTCGTGTACGACTTTCCCGCTGCAAATGTACGACTTTTTCGTAAATCCACAAAATATGATTAATTTTACGGGACAAAAGTATTCTTTTTATGGCTAAAGCATTGATTACCGGCATAACCGGCCAGGACGGTTCCTATCTTGCGGAATTCCTTCTCGGAAAGGGATATGAGGTGCATGGCGTGCTCCGCCGTTCTTCCTCCTTCAACACCGGGAGGATAGAGCATCTGTATCTCGACGAGTGGGTAAGGGACATGAAAAACGGACGCCAGATCAATCTCCATTACGGAGACATGACCGACTCGAGCTCCCTGATCCGTCTCATAAGCGAAATCAAACCTGATGAAATATACAACCTGGCCGCGCAGAGCCATGTGAAGGTCAGCTTCGAAGTACCTGAATTCACCGCGGAGACAGATGCCGTGGGCGTGCTGCGCCTGCTGGAGGCAGTGCGGATATGCGGTCTGGAGAAGACCTGCCGCATATATCAGGCTTCCACCTCGGAACTGTACGGCAAGGTTCAGAAAGTGCCTCAGAATGAGGCGACTCCGTTCTACCCGCGTTCTCCGTACGGCGTGGCCAAGCTCTACGGCTTCTGGATAGTCAAGAACTATAGGGAGAGCTACGGAATGTATGCAGTCAACGGAATACTTTTCAATCATGAGTCTCCGCGTCGCGGAGAGAATTTCGTGACCAAGAAAATCACCATGGCCGCAGCAAGGATCGCCAAGGGATTGCAGGAGAAACTATATCTCGGCAACCTGGACGCGCTCCGCGACTGGGGACATGCCCAGGACTATGTGGAGTGCATGTGGCTGATGCTGCAGCAGGACCAGCCTGAAGATTATGTGATCGCCACGGGCGAGCAGCATTCGGTGCGTGAGTTCTGTACCCTTGCCTTCAAGTATGCCGGCATCGAGCTTCGATGGGAGGGCTCAGGCCTCGAAGAAAAGGGAATAGACGCCGCCACAGGCAAGGTACTGGTCGAGGTGGATCCCCGTTTCTTCCGTCCGAGCGAAGTGGACAGCCTGCTCGGCGACCCTTCCAAGGCCCGTACCAAGCTGGGCTGGAATCCTCGCCGGACCTCTTTCGGGAGTCTGGTGAAGGAAATGGTAGAATTTGATCTTTCAAAATGTTAGACAAAAGTTCAAAGATATATGTAGCCGGGCACAAAGGCCTGGTCGGTTCGGCGATATGGGACAATCTCATCAGCCGCGGATACACCAACCTGATTGGACGGACCCATGCTGAGCTTGACCTGATGGACCCTGTCGCCGTGCGTGAATTCTTCGACCGCGAGAAACCGGACGCAGTCGTGCTGGCCGCAGCTTTCGTCGGAGGAATCATGGCGAACCTGAAGCTGCGCGCGGATTTCATATACCGAAACCTGCAGATCCAGCAGAATGTGATCGGGGAGAGCTGGAGACATGGAGTCAAGAAACTTCTCTTCCTGGGAAGCACTTGTATCTATCCCAAGATGGCCCCTCAGCCGATGGCGGAGGACGCGCTTCTAACATCGGAGCTCGAATATACCAATGAACCTTATGCCATAGCCAAGATCGCGGGCCTGAAGATGTGCGAAAGCTTCAGCCTGCAGTATGGCTGCAACTATATAGCCGTGATGCCGACCAACCTCTATGGCCCGAATGACAATTTCGACCTGGAGAAGAGCCATGTGCTTCCTGCGATGATCCGTAAGATCCATCTTGCCGGAGCCCTGCAGCGGGGAGACTGGCCTCTGGTGCGTAGGGACCTCGCCGCACGTCCCGTCGAGGGCGTAGGAGGGGATGCCTCCGATGCCGATATACTGGCCGTGCTGGGCAGATATGGAGTCGAAGCCGGGAAAGTCAGGCTCTGGGGCACCGGAAATGCCCTCAGGGAGTTCCTCTGGAGCGAAGACATGGCTGACGCCAGCGTGCATGTGCTGCTGAACGTGGACTTCAAGGACGTCGCGGACGGTCCCGTGAACAAGGACGGGATCAAGGAAATCCGCAACTGCCACATCAATGTCGGCACAGGAAAAGAAATTACGATAAAGGAGCTTGCCGCCCTAGTCGCGGCGGCGACTAGATATGAAGGGGAGATACTCTGGGACTCTTCCAGGCCGGACGGAACTCCTCGCAAGCTTACGGACGTGAGCAAGCTGAACAGTCTCGGATGGAGGCATTCCGTCGAACTAGAAGACGGCGTTTCCCGTCTCTATGAATGGTACCTCGCGTCTCTGTAGAGGTTTTTATTCGTAAATCGGAAAATAATCATTAACTTAGCCTTTTAGATTAAATTGTGATTTTATGCCTAAGATATCGAAAAGGGGAGTAAGGCTTCCCGCATCGCCTATCAGAAAACTTGTGCCGTTTGCTGACGAGGCAAAAAAGCGTGGTGTGAAGGTATATCACCTCAATATCGGACAGCCAGACCTGCCGACCCCGCAGAAAGCCCTCGACGCGCTCAAGAATATTGATAGAAAAACTCTCGAATACACTCATTCCCAAGGACTTCTTTCCGTACGTGAGAAATTCGCGAGCTATTACGCGAAATGCGGAATCAGTGTTACTCCGGAGGAGATAATGGTTACCACGGGAGGGTCAGAAGCCCTTCTGATGCTTTTCCTTTCCTGTCTCGATCCCGGTGACGAAATCATAATGGTCGAGCCGGGATATGCCAATTACCTGAGCTTTGCCGAATCCGCCGGCGTTGTCGTCAAGACCGTGCGCTCATATATCGAGAACGGATTCGCGCTTCCTCCGGTCGAGGCCTTCGAAAAGGCCATCACTCCGAAGACCAGGGCTATCCTGCTCTGCAACCCGAACAATCCTACCGGCTACCTGTATCCGGACGAGGAACTCCTGAGCATACGCGACATCGTCAAGAAGCATGACCTTTTCCTAATATCGGATGAGGCATACCGCGAATTCTGCTATACCGGAGTTCCGTATAAGTCTGCCATGACCCTCGAAGGGATAGAGCAGAACGTGATTCTCGTGGACTCCGTCTCGAAGCGTTATTCCGAGTGCGGAATCAGGATCGGAATGATTGTCACCCATAACAAAGAAGTCATAGAATGTGCCATGAAAGTGGCCCAGAGCCGTCTTTGCCCTCCTCTTCTCGGACAGATCGTGGCCGAGGCTTCCATCGACGGGACGGAGGAGTATTCGAAGGCTTGCTTCGACGAATATAAGGCCCGCCGTGATTTCATCATCGACGGACTCAACAAGATTCCGGGCGTTTACAGCCCGATGCCGGAGGGAGCGTTCTATACGCTTGCCAGCCTGCCTGTCGAGGATGCGGAGGATTTCTGCCGCTGGTGCCTGACCGACTTCGAATATGAAGGCGCTACCGTGATGATGGCTCCGGCCGCCGGATTCTACAGCACTCCGGGACTCGGCAAAAACGAGGTCAGGATAGCGTACGTGCTCTGCGTCGAAGATCTTGCAAAGGCTCTCGAATGTCTGAAGCATGCGCTGGAGGAGTATAATTCGAAGAAGAAATGAAGAAGACAGTATATGTGGGGATGAGCGCCGACATGATTCATCCCGGCCATCTCAACATAATCCATCATGCCGCCGAACTGGGCAGCGTGACCGTAGGCGTGCTTACCGATGCGGCGATAGCAAGTTACAAGAGACTCCCGTACCTAGATTACAACCAGCGTGCGGAGATCGTATCCAACATAAAAGGCGTCGACCGTGTTGTCGAGCAGACCACCCTGGACTATGTGCCGAACCTGCTCAAGCTGAAACCGGACTACGTCGTCCACGGCGATGACTGGAAAGAAGGCGTCCAGAAGCAGACCCGCCAGAGGATAATCGACTGCATGGCGGCCTGGGGCGGCCAGGTGATTGACATCCCTTATACCAAGGGCATATCTTCGACCGCGATGAACCAGCGCCTCAAGGAAATCGGCACCACCCCTGAAATCCGCCTCAAAAGACTCCGCCGCCTTATCGGCGCCAAGAAGATAGTACGCTTCATGGAGTCCCACAACGGACTTACCGGCCTGATCATAGAAAATACTTCCGTCCAGAAGAACGGGATGAAGATAGAATTCGACGGAATGTGGTCAAGTTCCCTCACGGACTCGACTTCCAAAGGAAAACCGGACACTGAAGCCGTCGACCTTACCAACCGTCTTCAGGGCCTTAACGACGCCCTCGAAGTTACCACCAAGCCGGTAATCTTCGACGGCGACACCGGAGGCAAGCCATCCCAGTTCCGCTTTACGGTAAGGACTCTCGAGCGACTCGGAGTCTCGGCCGTCATCATTGAGGACAAGGTGGGGGACAAGCATAACTCCCTCTTCGGCACCGACGCCGCCCAGACCCAGGACAGCATCGAGAATTTCTGCGAAAAAATCCGCACCGGCAAGGATGCCCAGGTGACTGAGGATTTCATGATCATCGCCAGAATCGAGAGCCTGATCGCCGGCAAGAGCGTCGATGACGCCCTCGAAAGAGCCGCAGCCTATGTAGAGGCCGGCGCAGACGGTATCATGATCCACAGCAAGGAGAAATCAGGAGAGGATATCCATGAATTTTGCCGCCGCTTCAAGGCCGTCAGACCCGACATCCCTCTGGTAGCGGTGCCGACGACCTACGACGCAGTCACAGAGGACGAACTGGCCTCATGGGGCATCAACATAGTGATCTACGCCAACCATCTTCTGCGCGCCGCCTACCCGGCGATGGTCGCCTGTGCGACTTCGATCCTGGAACATGGCCGCTGCAAAGAGGCGTCGGAGCAGTATTGCATGTCCGTAAAGGAGATTCTTGAATTACTTCCGAACAAAGAATAATATGTCTGACCAGTACCACTTCATAGGAAACGACGCCCTCGAAAGCCTGAAAAAGGTGCTTGACGGCCTTGCGCCATCCGGCATCTTCCTTGTCCACGGCCATAAATCCTACTCCGACTGTGGAGCCGCCGAAGCGATGGGCAGCCTGCTGAAGGGGTATGAGGTCACGGAATTCGACGCCTTTTCCAGCAATCCGAAGTACGAAGAAGCCGAGGCCGGCTGCGAAGCCTTCATAGCCTCCGGCGCGGACGTCGTCATCGGAGTCGGGGGAGGCAGCGGCATGGACATAGCCAAGGCGATCCGCCATCTGGCCGCAGCCCGCATCGAGGCCGTGACAGGCTCGAAGAAGATGATCCCGCTCGTGGCGATCCCGACGACCTCCGGGACCGGGGCTGAAGCCACGAAATTCGCCGTCCTCTACAAGGACGGGAAGAAAATGTCCATGGAGGCGGAGGACGTCCTCCCGGATTATGCGGTCGTCTATCCGCCGTTTACATGTTCTTCCAACCTTTATCTGACGATCTGCGCCGGCTTCGACGCAATCGCTCAGGCGATCGAATCCGTCTGGAGCGTCGGCGCGACCGAAGAATCATGCTCATACGCATTCAAGGCTCTCGGACTCATGTGGAAGACCCTCCCGAAGGCAGCTTACATGACTCTGGAGGACAGGGCGAAGATGGCAGAGGGCGCATACTGGGCCGGACGCGCCATCAATATCACGAGAACTACCGCTCCGCATGCATATTCATATACATTCACCAGCGAATATCTTTATCCTCATGGTCATGCGGTCGCTCTGACTTTCCCGTTTTTCTTCGGATATAATCTCGGCTGCACTGTCTCTGATTATTCCGGAAAGGATTTCGGGGAATATACGGACAGGATATCCAGGCTTAAGGAAGTGCTTGGGATGAGTACTGCGGCTGAAATGCTCGCCTATGTCGACAGACTGGGTATAAGCGAACTCCGCAGGAATCAGGACATCGACTGGGATTCATATCTCGACAGCGTCAACCCCGACCGTCTGGCCAACAATCCGCGTCCGATGGATGCAATCTCGAACGCCCTTCTTGTAAGGGATCTGGAGAAGAACCGCAGCCGCAAGACAGACAGGGTCATATCCATTCTGTTTATGCAGGAGTTCAAGGAGGTGCTGCTCCGGACTCTTGGCTCGTTCATGGATTTCTGCTCCGCGAACGGTCTGCGCTGGTACCTCGCCTATGGCGGCGCAATTGGTGCCGTGCGACATAAGGGCATGGTTCCGTGGGACGACGACATAGACGTCTATATGCCGAGGGAGGATTATGAGAAGTTACTTAAGATAGATGCTTTCCCTGACGGATATGGCATACTTGCCGCCCGCAGGGGTGACTACGACGTGCCATTCTCATACATCAAATATGTGGATCGCAGGACCTCCCTGCAGGAGATGTGGAAATACAGGGTGGATACCGGCGTGTTCGTGGATGTCTTTCCGCTGGATTCATGCGACGGAGATGTCTCCGCTATAGATGCTTTCAGGAAGAAATATCTCAAAATATTCCAGCTGTACAAGCGGGGCACCAGGAAATACCGCTTCGAGGACTGGAAAAAATCATGGGAACGGCTCGACTTCCACGCCATCTGCGTGGCGGTGATCGACAGGTGCATACTTCGCTATCTGAGATACTGGTACAGGTCCAGATTCAACAAGATGGACGAGTCCCTCGCCGGATCGGAAGGGGATTATTATGTGAGCCTTGGCTCTCCATATCCAACATTCAAGGAAATCTATTCAAAGGAGTGGTTCAAGGATACCACGACGATGCAGTTCGACGGCCTGGAGGTTCAGCTTCCTGCCGGATACGATTCCCTGCTCCGCCAGATATACGGAGACTACATGCAGATGCCTCCGGAGGACAAGAGGGAATCTGACCACCACCATTACATACTTGACCTCAAACGGAAACTAAGCTGACATGAGAGTACTCTGGTTTACTCATAGTTCTTCCAATTATCCTGTCCGAAACGGCAAATATAACGGCGTCGGGTGGGTGTCTTCCCTTGAGACGCTGATGTCCGGAGAGGTGGAGCTCGGAGTATGCTTTGTCATGGCCGGGCAGCCGGCCAAGGTTGAGGAAGGGGGCGTCACCTATTATCCCGTCCCTGACCGTTCTGATACCAGATTCTCCAGGATTAAATATCTTTTTATCGGTGAAGACTCCAGATACGACGGACTTGTCGATGACCTTGTCAAAGTCGTCGAGGATTTCAAGCCGGATATCATTGAAGTCTTCGGTTCGGAACATGCCTACGGCCTTGTCGCAGGAAGAGTCAGGATCCCGGTCCTTATCCATCTGCAGGGCATTCTCAATGCATGCTTCAAGTATTATCTGCCTCCTGATGTGTCCTGGGGCAAGTATTTCAGAATGTCTTCCGGAATCTCGGGATTCCTATGGAAAGTCTATAACTGGCGGCATCTGAACGAGGCCTGCCTTAGGGAATACGACATACTTTCATTTACAAGATATGTCGCCGGCAGGACTTCCTGGGACAGGACTCTGTCCTGGATGATGAACCCCAATCACCGTTACTACCATTGCGACGAGATACTGCGGCCTGAGTTCTATCTGGCCGAACCTCAGACAGTCATGCCTGAGAATCTCAAGCTTGTCTCCACCATATCGGAGGCGCCGTATAAGGGGGCGGATGTCATTCTCCGTACTGCAGCGCTGCTGAAGAACTGGGGCAGGGATTTCGTGTGGAAAGTATTCGGCAATGTCAATGCCGCTTTCTTTGAGGAACTGACCGGCATCGATGCTGATTCCGTGGGGGTGCAGTTCTGCGGTGTCGTGGATGCCGCAAGGCTTGTGGAAGAATTGCGTGACGCTGCGATATATGTCCATCCGTCCTATGTGGAAAACAGCCCGAACAGCGTATGCGAGGCCCAGATGATGGGAGTCCCGGTGATTGCGGCCGATACCGGCGGAGTCTATTCGCTTATAGAAGATGAGGTAGACGGCCTGCTGGCATATACCGGAGAAGAGGCGGATTTCGTCGAGGCTATCAAGCTGCTCTGGGTGGACAGGGGCTTCGCCCGGGAGATCGCCGATGCCGGAAGGCGGAGGGCGCTGAAGAGACACGACCGCAAGGCTGTCGTGGACGGTCTTCTGGACATATATAAGGACGTCATCAGACATTATAAGATGAGACTGGATCTCGGTACTGAATAGTATGGAAGGTTACCATAAGGAAAATGCCAGAATTGCGAGAAACACCCTGATATTCAATGTCAGGATGGTCTGCATCATGGTCATAGGCCTTCTGGCGACGAGACTTCTGTTCATAGCTCTGGGCGTCTCCGACTATGGTCTTTACAGCGTCGTCGCCGGAGTCATCGCCCTGCTGAGTTTTCTTACGGCCGCGATGAGCGCCACGACACGCCGCTATATAAACATCGAGCAGGGAAAGCCTGACGGAGATCCGCAGAGGATATTCAACGTCTGTCTGGTACTGCATATTTTCATGGCCGGAGTCATTCTGGTCCTGGCAGAGACTCTGGGGCTTTATTATGTGCTCAACTGGCTGAAGGTTCCGGAGGGGAAGATGGCGGATGCCGTGTTCGTGTATCAGGTATCGACGGTCGTTGCATGTATCGGTATAGTGAACATACCGTTCCAGAGCCTGATCGAGTCTTATGAGAAATTCCATATCACCGCTCTTGTCGATGTCTTCAGCAATCTGGTCCGTCTCGGACTGATCGTGCTGCTGGTATATTTCTCCGGCGGCAACAAGCTGAGGCTGTATGCCCTGGCGGTCAGTGCCGTGACTCTCGGGACTCTGGTGGCTTACCACTGGATCTGCGCCCGTCTCTGGCCGGAGACCATCCGCTGGCGCATGGTCCGGGACGGCAGGATGTACCGGGAGGTTTTCATGTTCAATTTCTATTCTGCCCTCGGGGCCGTCTCGTCGGTCTGCCGTTCGCAGGGAAGCAATATGGTGGTGAACTGGTTCTTCGGGACTGTCGGGAACGCGGCTTTCGCCGTGGCGTTCCAGATAGAGAATTTCACTCTCAATGCAGTCAACAAGCTGACTGTTTCGGCGGCGCCGCAGATTACCCAGAATTATGGCCGTGGCAATTCGGACAGGACCATAGACCTGGTATATAAGATATCCAGGTTCACTGTGCTGATAATGATCGTTTTCGTGTGCTCGGCCCTGTGCGAGCTGGATTTTCTGCTGCATGCATGGATCAGGAATATCCCGGAAGGGGCGTATACGCTCTGCTGGTGGACGCTGGTCTCAGCGCTGGTGCGGGCTTTCTGCGGAGGCGGCACCCAGACGCTGGAACAGGCTACCGGAAAGATCAAATGGTTCCAGATAAGCAGCAGCGTGCTGGCGGTGCTGGCTTTGCCGCTGGGCGCTCTGGCATTCGCCCTGGGAGCTCCTCCGGTGACGATAATATGGGTATTTATCGGGTATTCGGTCGTCTTCCGTATCGTAGAGCTGGTGCTGCTGCGCAGGCTGATCGGTTTCGACGTCGCCGAGTATTTCCGGAAGGCGTATGTTACTCCGGCGCTGGTCCTCGCGCTGATGGGCGGTTATATGGCCCTGTACAAACCGGCTGTTTCGGCTCTCCTTTCGGGGGTGACTGCCGAGCTTTGGCCGAGGCTGGCCGGAATTGGCGTAACTTTCGCTGTTTCCTGCATTTGCGTGTATTTCGTCGGTATGTATAGCTGGGAGCGTAAGTCTGTCGTCGCCCTGATACGAAATCACCTTCCTTTTCTTTCAAATATTCGATAAAATTGCTTAATTTGCAATGCATTTAGACGTCGGTCAGACGCCGTGAAAAGTTAAATATGAGACGTTATATTTTTGCAGCAATTTTCGCGGCTGCCGTTGTTTCTTGCGGACAGCCTAAGACCAGACTCGAGGCTAACCTCGACAATTATGCCGTTGTCCATCTTGAGGTCCCTGCCTCGATCAACGATATCTCCGACAATGGCAAGGAAGTCCTTAACCTTTACCGCTTTGCGGCCGACGAAGCCGACAAGATCTTCTGGGACCAGAATTTCGGCGACAAGGCTCTCATGGATTCTCTTCCTGAGCCGGCCCGCGATTTCGCCATGGTCAATTATGGCCCATGGAACAGAATCACCGGAAAACCTTTCGTGAAAGGTTATGGCGACAGACCTTTCGGCTCGAATTTCTATCCTGAGGATATGACCGAGGCCGAGTTCGAGGCCTTCGCCGATCCTGCAAAGAATAGCCCATATACGATGATCCGTAGAGATGAGGCGGGCAAGCTCGTCGCCATCCCTTACCACGAGGCTTACAAGGAGCATGTGGACAAGATCTACAATTATCTTGTCGCTGCTGCCGATATCACTATCAAGCCTTCCGTGCGCAATTATCTTCTCAAGAAGGCCGAGGCTCTCCGTACCGATGATTATTACGAGAGCGAGCTTGCATGGCTCGACATGAATGACAGCAAGATGGACCTGGTCATCGGCCCTAACGAGAAGGATGATGACGAGTACAGGGGTCTCAAGGCTTCTTACGGAGCCGTCGTGATGCTTAAGGATACTCTCCATACAGCTATGCTCTCCCGCTACGCGGACATGGCTCCGGAGCTTCAGGCCATGCTCCCGTGCGACGAGAAGTACAAGTCTTTCGTCCCTGGTTCCGACAATAATATCTTCGCTTGCGACGTGCTTTACTACGCTGGTAATTACAATGCCGGTTTCAAGGTGATTGCCATCAATCTTCCTTATGATCCGCGCGTGCAGGCTGAGAGAGGTACACGTACGATATTATTCAATAATGTCATCCGCGAGAAGTTCAACCGTACGGTTTTCCCTGTAGGCCAGCTTCTTCTTGAGTCTTCCCAGAAGGCCCATCTCGACGTGGACGCTTTCTACTGGAATATCGCCTTCCGCGAAGTTGCCCATGGCCTCGGCGTCAAGCAGACTCTTGACGGCCGCGATGTCGTTGATGTCCTCGGTGCAGATGCATATACTCTCGAGGAGGCTAAGGCCAATATCCTCGGCGTATATCTTGCAAAGCGCCTCGGAGAGAGGCATGTCTTCCCTAATCTTCTCCAGAAGGAGGATTTCATCACTACTTTCGTTACCAGCCTTATCCGTTCTGCACGTTTCGGCGTAGAGGAGGGTACCGGCAAGGCTAATGTGATGATCTACAATTATCTCGTCGAGAAAGAGGCTCTCGTAAGGAATAACGAGGCCGGATACTATACTATCGATTACGCCAAGGCTTCCGAGGCTATCGAGGCTTTCGCCGCCGAGGTGCTCAAGCTCCAGGCTGAAGGCGATGCTGCAGCTGCTTCCGCCTTTGTAGTGAAGTATTCCGAGATGCCTGCCTCCATCAAGGCTGACGTCGTCGCTCTCGAACTCGAGAAGATTCCGGTCGACATACGCTTCGTATTCGCTAAGTAAATTCGAATTTTTCCGGAAAAGGATTGCGGAACAGGTTTTTTATGCGTATCTTGGTGAAAATGAAAAAGATATGGCAACCTTTCCTATTTCCAGCAACATGATCCGTTGCGTCCGGGTTTTAGCGACAGTTTTATTCGTTTCCTTTTTGACTTGCTGCAAGGGCGGGAAGACAGAGGATTCTCCCACCTCGGAGCCGGTGGATTATACATTGAGCATCGAGGAGAACCGTCAGGGTTATGTCGTGCCTTGGACAGTCGACGGGATCGGCCGGCTTGACAGTGTCGGGGAGAGCATCGATGACCTTTACGTCACGAAGATGAACAAGGTGACGATTCATGCGGAGAGTACTGACGCCAAGTTCGCCGGGGTTGCCGTGGAGTCGGGATCCGGAAAGATAGTTGAGGTGTCCAGGATTGACGGGAACACGTTCCGCCTGAAGTACAAGTCCGACGGCGAGACGGACATCACTGTCTGGACTGGCAAGAAGGGCGACAGGACCACGAGGAGGATCCATGTGAAGGCGAAGAGCTCCATTTATCCCCAGGGCCTCAGGATCGGATGCAGGAAATGGATAGTGGACTCCGACGCCGGCACCGTCACCAAAGGCGACCTAGATACCACCTTCCTCGCCAAGCTCTGGGACGACAGGCAGATGCAGGGCGGCACAAGTGTAATTCTTGGCCCTTCTGAGAGATATGAGAATGAAGAAGGCTACCTTGTATATCCTTTCCGCACGTGGTACGAACTGACTATAATCGGCCTGGAACCGGAGAATGCCTCTTACAGGTACATGAAATCGTCCATGACCAGTTTCAAGGCCGGACATGACAGAACGGGTTCCGAACAGTATTTTGCCGCCAAGAAACTTCTCGGAGAGGACGACTGGATAGAGGATGTCAACGACAACTATAATCGCGATATCTCCGTTCTAGTGGGAAAGAAGGTATTCTTATATAGTTACAAAAATGGATTGATTGTTCATCCCGAGATATACGACGTTGACAAGAGTGACATCAACGCCAAATCGTCAACTATAGGAATTCTTGCATCGATAGAAAAGAATAAGGATGCCACAGAATTCAAGGTCTGGTAGACAGGCTATATGATATACAAAGAATGGACGTCACGGCAGCGTGGCGTCCATTATTCTTTCCGGTATCCTCCGGTTACAGTCCGTAGTAGTCAAAATAGTCGATCCATCCCATGGACTGCTTGCAGTAGTCGAACAGATATCCCAGACAGTAGTATCCATCATCATTTCTATCATGATTTCCTTCCGGATAAACATAATGAAGCACCGAACCATATGGAATGGTATGCTTTCCATCCGATGTACATATCAGCAGCGGACACATGTAGTCACCTCTGTGGTAAGGTATCGAACGCGGCGGTATGTAGAACATGGTCTCGAGCCCGAACACTCCCCAGTTGACATATCCGTCCGACATGTCTCCAGACGGGACTGGAGACGGGTTGTTGAAGATGGCGCCCGTGTTGAAGCGGAACTTGAGGTCGTCGAACTCCACGATACTGCTGAACACTCCGCGTATGTGGTCATAATTCGACATTTGGACAGATACCAGCTCCATAGGCCCTTCTGAGACCATCCTGCCTCCGACGGCAATGTGGGTATATACCTCGAATGTGCCCATCTTTGCGGTCAGAGTCTCTCCTCCTCTTGTCAGCCTGGCGTACAGTGTATGCATACCTGCGAGATGTTTGACGTCCTTGCCGTCGATGAACTCGAAGGCGATCTTGGTGAGTCTTGCGCCGCCGGAGGAGCGGGGAGAGAAGGTGCCGGTGATGACGACGGAGTTGTTGTATCCCCCGTTGGTGAACAAGCAGTCCGAAAAGAAGGACAGTAGAGACCGGTTTCCGTTGAATATGGCGTTGACGGGGAAGTCGGCTTCGGTCTTGAGGGGCTCGTTGAGCTTGTCGCGGAGTCTGTACGGGAGCACTAGCGAGCGGTCGTGGTAGACCCCGAAGCTGCGGTTGCCGCGCAGGTCCGCGAATATGTCGAAAGTGTGGGCCTGAATGGAAAGGGGCTGCACTCCGCAGGAAGAAGAGGCCGGGGATATGGTGACGGCGCCGACAGGGGAGGAAGACAGTAAGGGCAGATACTCTACGATGGTGGACCCTTCCGGGGAATGGTTTATGTGCGCGATATTGACGGAGGATGTCCCGGAGGACCCGAGCCACGGACCGGATACGGAGACGGAAGGACGGAGCAGCTCCGCAAAGAGCGAAGCGTCGTAGGATGTGTATCTGGCTGACGAGCCTGGGATGGTGTAGAACGGTTCGAGATTGATGGATGTTCCGTCGGGATTGAGGGTGATACGGCCGTCGGTGCTGGCTGCAGTGGTATGGAGGGCGGGAGCAGATATCGGCAGGGTTATGATCCTGCTACGTCCCGGTTCGCCGAAGATGCTGGTCTTTGCCAGAATCTTCACTTCTCCCGGAGAAATTGCGGAAACGGACAGCGCTTTGCCTGATGAAGAGTACCTGACATGCTCCTTTCCCTCCAGGACTGTAAAGGATTCCAGAGATTCATTAAGCGCAGGCTCCAGATTTGAAACCGAAAGAGAGCCCTTCATGGCAACGACAGCCGGTTCCCGGTTCCATGAGAGACCGAGTTCCTCGTCCGTAATTACAGTGACGTCACAACTGGCCGAGTGCCTGCCATCCCGGGAATTCATCCGAAGCTTGTATTTCGTGCCGAGCGCGGAAGAGAACTGTAAATTCAGTCCCTCGTAGCCCTCTTCATCGCAGCCCGAAGCCGAGATGAATCTGACTCCGGGGATTATTTCTGTTCCTGCGCTCAAGCCGGATTCGATATCGGTCCACGCCTCTCCGGAAGCCGGTCTTATGCTATAGAAGATATCTTTTCCTGCGAAAGCCGGACTGCTGCCGCGGCCTTCATAGTCCAGTTTTCCTGAAAAACGGAATACTTTTCCCTTCGGCGCAAAGTATCTGCTCTGCGAGAAGCATAGCGAACGCGTGTCGTCCCATCCGCTGTTATCCAGTTTCCATTCGACTTCCAGGTCGAGAGCATTGTCGAACGACGGAACCAGCGTTATCGGATAAGCCTTCCCGCCCTCGATGTCGAAGTTGGAGACTGCGTCGGCGCCGGGGTAGAAGCGGTATTTCAGATCGCCTCCGACGCCCATGATTTCGCGGGCCATGGAAAAATCGATCTCGACGTATGTACATAAATCCGCCTCTTTGCCGAGGGCCGCGGCTGTCTTCCCCGATGGACTCCCGTTCCCTGGCAGAAGCGTCCCTTTCATGTTCTCAGGGACATAAATACTCAGGTCCAGCATCGTCCCGGTCAGGCGCCGGCTGTCGCTGTCGGTTGACGTCTTCATGATATCGCCGCCGGATTTCGCCGACGAAGGGGCAAAGTGCGAGATCCTTCCGTTGACTCCTCCGGCCGAGATCCTTACGGCGGAAATCATCTCTCCGAGCCGGGTTTCGCAGTCCAGTCTGGATATTCCGTTGAGGCTTTCGTAGAATGATGAGAAGTCGACTCTGATGTCGAGACGGGCGAATTTCCTGACAATGGGAATCCTCACGGTCGAACCGGCGACGAGATCAGACTCTTTTATATGGATTTTACCGGCCATGGGCAGACCTTTTGCCGATACGATCTCCGGTGACAGTCTGGAGGCAGGAAGTTTCTCGCGGAAAGCCGTGCCGTCTCCGAAGGTCGCGGGAATTTTCCCGGGAGCCAGACTGCTGTTGACAAGGGCCACGATGTCATAATCCTCTCCCTTCCGGAATTCATAACTGAATGATTGTCCGGAAGTCGTACTGTATTCCAGACGTCCGTCCTTGTCATATACCGCAAACAGGACTTTATCGACTGAATAGTCTGCTCCGGAGACGTAGCTGCTGCGCGTACCTGCCTCGTCGTACAGGGCGAAGCTGACTGTCGTGCCTGCTTCTTTCTCCAGACCGGAACAGGCTGCGGCAAACAAAACCAATGGTATGGCTATTCCTTTCATAATCAGATGTTTTCTATATATCCGTCGCTTGTCGTCCACTCTTCCATATCCAGGGAAAAATCCCCGTCAGATACTTCCACCGGAATATCCGGATCCCTTGAGCCGGCATGCTTCAGATTGATGTTCTTGAACTTATACCATGTTCCCGGTTCGACACTGTCCATGGTTATCGCGTAAAACCGGTCTCCGGAAGGCGAGGAACAGTGGATTACAAGTCTTGTCTTTCTCGGGGTCCATGTCCGGCTTGTACCTGCCTTCTCCAGCGTCCATCTCTCGTCAGTCTTGACATGATTCGGACATGCATAGACATAATAGGATTTGAATGCCCTTGATGACCCCTGAGCGATTGTCTGCGGAGTGCCGAAGACTACAGAAGCCATGCTCCAGGCGGGAGCGCTGCTGAATGACTGTTTCAGACGAAGAGGCGGAATCACAGAACAGTTGAAGAAATCATTGCTGGTCAAGGGCTCTGATGAAGTGCTCCAGTCCATGTCGGCGAACGCCACTCCGTTTTCTATATGGAAACCCAGTATCTTCAGTTCGCCCGCATCGTATCCGGGAGTCTGGATTTTGTTTGTGATTTTCTCTATCGAAAACCTGGCTACCCTCCTTTTGACAGATGCGGCAAGTTCCGCGAAATCCGATTCCGCCATGAGCGTACCGCTGCCGCTCATCGGCAACAGTCCGGGCAAGAAATCCTTGCACTGAAGATGCAGGCTGTCGAGATCCCTGCCCAGAAAACTCTCCGGAAGATTGCATATTATCCTGTAATAAAGTTTGCCTTTTGCCGGAAGGGAAACTATTACGGGCTTTCCGTCCAGGCTCAGGCCGAAAGCGATTGCGCCTGCCCCGGATGCGGGATCCCCGGCGTATAGCCATACGGCTGTGTTGGAGATTTCTCCCGGAGCGGCTTTCACCCTTATCGAACCCTGTATATGACCGCTTTCGACGGGCTCCGGCCTTTCCTTCGCACACGAAAGAAAGGCGGCCATCATCACTATCAATGGTATTATTCTCATATCTTGTCATATTTCAATGTCACCAAAGTCGGGACCGCCATCCCATGGGGAGACCGAAACAGCGATCTCGGCGCTGGCGTAGTCGATCAGAATCCTGATATCATCCAGATTCTGCGCTTTCCAGTCATATCCGGAACCGGCGATCAGTTTCCCGAGAGAATATTCATAGACACTGTTCAGGCTCATGACCATGGAATCGTCCCCCTGACGGGGCAGACGTATCTGGAATTTGTCGGTATCGATCCTCCGGGGGACAGAATAGAAGCGTCCGGGGACGGGCTCCAGACCGGACTGGGAAATGCCGGCCCAGTTCCCGTGGACCTCAAATAGATATTTCTCTTCGGGATATGCATTCTTCAGTATGATCGTGGCGGTGCACCATTGTTTCCTTAGAAGGACCGTGTCTCTGGCATTGTCTTCGAAGCAACGCACTGTCTTGTAATGGGCGTATATACTGTCGCATTCGCTGCCATACGGGACAGCCAGAGCCTTGCTGTTGGAGCAGATTACAGAGACCAGTCCCTTGTCTACATCGGTGCCGAGCCACTCGGGCCCGGAATAGTCCGAGCCTGTCACCGGGCTGTCCAGCGCCGTTCCCTTTCCCTCCGTCGATATGTTTATCCAGAGGCCGTCGGCTCTGTTCATGATCCTTTCCGGCACTCTTTCCAGAATTATCGTAAGCAGGCATGGACATTCATGCCGGTCCTCTTTGACAGAGCAGCTGGCGAGGACAAGCAGAGCCGCAGCTGCTGTCACGTATTGCATCAGTTTGTACATAATAGTATATTTTAAACGGCAGATACCCGCCATCCTGAACCGGAACGTTGTCAGTAGTGGCTATTGTCGAGTGCAATCTGGAATAGCAATAGGGTATCTGCCGTCTATTATTCTAAAGGCTTATTGTCCAGCCGTCACTTCCGTTCCCTTCGAGAGTCCCGTTAAAATTGCCGGTCACGTTGCCGGTAGTCCAGTCGAGGACGGATATGCTGAGCGAGAGGGAGGCCGTAGATACATATTTGTCAGGACTTGTCGAGCCGAGCCTCGAGACAGTCACATTGTTTATCACGTATGTCTTGTTGGACTCCATTCCTTTTATCCCGATAGGGTAGTAATATCTTATGCCGTTGACCTTGGTCTGTATCACCAGCTTGGTCACCCAGTCCTTAGATCCTGCATCCGAAGCTTCAGGCACAGGATTCGGGAATCCGTACATGTAGTATTTGTTCTCTTTCTTTTCTGACCAGGAGCTTCCTTTCGCCAGGCTGCCGGCAAATCTGGCAGCTGAGGGAAGATATGCCCCCGGGTTGACAAGTTTCTCGACGGCGGCATCGGAGAGGGCTGTGCCTGCATCCTTCTTCCTCCAGAAATTGTCATCTGCTCCGGCGGAATTGTCTATCGTCTTGTTGACGTTGTACAGATAAGCACCTTCCAGAGTCAGCTTTCCAAGCGATGCCGGAAGATCGTTCCTGAACCCTTTGAATTCTACTCTGGAGACCAGCCTCTTCAGCATAAGCGTTGAATCCTTGGTCGAATCCAGCCTTATGTCACCGGAGATTGTGATGTTCTTTTTGGAGGTCATGACGAACTTGTCGATGGCGTTGTCTGAGAACGACCATGAATGAGTCTCCCAGTTGTTGAAATCGCTTATGCTCTTGATGCCGGCGGGCATGTCCGAAGGGGCATTCGCAACGAAAGCCACCGTCTTCGCCCCATAGGAAACCTTGATCGCATCCTTTCCGGAAATCTCGAATGTGGATGTCCCAGGGGTATAGTGACGATATGTCTCCAGCTGGCCGTTGGCGCTGCCGAGGCCGCTGTCATTGAAGAATACATATACATCCAGGCTTTTCATCATGCTTTCGGCGCTCGAACTTGCAACGTAGGCTTTAGTTTCGGGCTCTCCGATGTGGAAGCTCAGCGATGCGCCGCCCGGGGACTGCTGCGCAGCTTCTTTTTCGCAGGCGGAGGCCAGCAAAATGACCGCCGCATAAACAATTGCTTTTCTTTTCATATCATATGGTTTTAATAATCGTCTTCTCT
Source organism: Bacteroidales bacterium WCE2008 (assembly GCA_900167925.1). Classification (NCBI taxonomy): domain Bacteria; kingdom Pseudomonadati; phylum Bacteroidota; class Bacteroidia; order Bacteroidales; species Bacteroidales bacterium WCE2008. The sequence goes on along the minus strand of FUZM01000002.1, from coordinate 474,139 downwards.
GTTAAGTCCGTATGTGGAAATCAGCGCTGAAATCTCAGGGTCAAGATTTCCTCTGCTGACGAATGTCCTGTCGCCGGAACATGCGTCCAGATAGCATTGGACTGCATCCCTGGTCCTGCCTGTACGGCTGTATATCAGGGCCAGCATGTAATTGACCTTTGCGGAGCGCGGAAGTTCCTCGAGAATGTCGAGGGCGCTGGCGTTGTAGTCCATCGCGCAGAATGCTACGGCCGTGTTGTAATCCCGGTAAGGCCTGAGCAGGGTGACGGCCGTCTTATAGTCCCTGTCCCTTATCGCCTGAAGCCCGTTCATATACGTCGTGTCCAGCTCTGTCGTATGGATGGTATCCTTGACCATTCCGATACGGTGCAGGTGGAAGTCGAAGCGGACCGTCCTGAGTTTTGGATACAGCTGCTCCCGAAGGTGCCTGTACCAGTGCTCATTGCGGAAACGCGCCTCTCTTTCGTCGGGATCCCTTATTGAAGCCAGCTCCAGATATTTCTTCTTTGCCGTCCGTGTCAATACCGTATCCGACGCCATAAGCCTGTCAAGCATATCCCAGTTCTCCGGGGTGTTCCTGGAAATGAATCTGATCTCATTCGCAGCCTTTTTCTCCTCGTATATCCCTTCCATGTCGATTACGAAACCGTCAGAGCGCCGCAAGGAATCCCGGTATCTCCTGATATATCTGTCAAAGAATAAAGAAACGGCCTCCGAACGCCTTCTGGAGAGGGTGGAGTTGTTGAGGAATGAGCCTTCAGGCGAGCAGGAGGCCGTAACTATTATCGAATCGAGACCGAAAGTCTTGTTGCTCATCAGATTTGCCAGGTTGCCTTTTATCCTGCCGATCTCTTCCACATTGTCGGAAAGCGCCATGTCGATCTCGGCGCTGCCGGCGCGGAAGTCAATATAGCAGGCCGTATTGGCGGCGACATTCCTTTCCACTACCTTGGAGATATACTTCTCGCGGTTGTCCGCCAGCGAACTGAGCGAGCTGATATAGAAAGTCAGCGGTTCGCTCCGGGGCATGGTGTAGAGCCGCGTATCCTGCTCGTAGATCTCTCCGGACATGGATATCTCCACCTTCCTGAGCCTCGGCCTGGTATGGACGGTCTGCACGTACCGGTAAATGAAACCGCCGCCGTCCCCTGAGATGACCGTGTCCAGGCGCAACCCTTCCGTGATTATCGGAGCCTTTATATACTTCCGGAACATCTTGTCTTTGCTGGCGATCTTCCTGTTGTTCTTCCTTATCTTGTAACGGCTGGTATAGTGGTCTATGGCCTGTCTTTCAGTCACTCCATATATGGACGCGAAACTTTCGTCAGAAACGTAGGTGGAATCAGTCCTCAGCCTGTATATCTGGGGCAGGTTTCTCTGTAGGAACACCTCCAGCTGACCTGTATTTATGAACAGGGTGGAGTCCGTGATTATGGAAGCCAGAAACTTCCGGTAGTGCTCGTAACCCCGCAGCTGGGCTTTCCTGTAATCTTTCCCGGTGATTATCACGGGCTCGAGAACGACTGTGTCCTCCAGTATCCTCATTTCCGGCATGAAACGCAGTTGCCACTTGCTGTCCTGCATTTCTTCCGGCACATCCACGTCGAAACAAAGGTCCACCTTTCCGTTCCTTTCCGCAAGATTCCTGAATCGCGCAGTCACCTTCGCTGCCTTGATTACGTCGGTAGCGACCATCTCCCCAGTCTCGTCATCCTTGACGGCTTTCATTATCAACATCTCCTGCCCGTCTTCGCCAGTGATGGTGAGGGTGTCTCTCGAGAACTCTTCTATTGCCAGCTCCGGCACGTCATTCACGTCTGCTATCGATATGACCGCCTGCGCGGAGCTGTTTCTGAGAGACTCCAGCTTTCTCTGCATTGCGCAACCTGCCGCAATGACGACGGCAAGCGAAAGGATGACTGCGTTTTTCAGGTTCATCATGCTATAAGTTCAATTTCAATACATGGATGGAGCAAGGGTCGTTTCCGGATCTATGAACGTGATCTTGCTGGCTACGACCTCATGGATTCTTCTTTCTTCGCCGTCGCTGGAAGTGTAGGTCCTGGAACGGACTCTTCCGGTCACTTCAATCGGAAGGCCGGCTCCCAGCTTATGGAGATCCTTTATGTTCTTTCCTTCCCAGGCGACTACCGAAAACCACATAGTGTCTATTACAGGGACCCCATCCTTGTCTTTATAGGCATAGTTGGTAGCGATAGTGAAGTTTGCTCCAGTCTTGTTCTGGGCGTTTGCAAGTCTGACATTCCCGATCAGACCTCTGATTTCGATTCTGTTGAACTGTTCCATTTTGTCTTGATTAATGTTAAACGGATTGTCTGGTCCCCGATCTTGTCCGGGATGACGATTGCAAAGTAAAACGGAAAACAAGTCGCTTCGACAAAGTGGCTGAAAATCAGCGGAATTTAAATATGATTTTTATTTTCGACAGTCCGGAGGCCTCATTATCCATAAGATTTCGGGACTTGTGCAAACTCAGGAATTGCTCCTGAAGGCGTGATAAAATTATCCTTGCCGTGATTAAAGAATATTTTAATCTGCAAAGTGCAAACTCATGATCCGCAACATTTTATGAATCGTGTTTAAATGCTGCGCAAACCGTCATTATCTTTTGATATTCAGGCGATTAGTCCTATATTGGCGCGAAAAACAAATACTCTATGATAACAGATAAATACCCTGTAGCTGAGGAACCCTCCGTATGTATGGAATGCGGGGACCCTATATTGTACGGAAGGGTGGACCGGAAATTCTGCTGCGAGAGATGCAAGAACAGATGGCATAACCGCCAGAACGCCACTTCCTATAATATCCGCAGGAGAGTGCGATCTATCCTGGGCAGGAATTACCGCATATTGGAGAATATGGTCGACAGTCATGTCCCCGAGGCAGACACGGCGGAACTGATAGCTCGCGGCTTCAACCCCGCATACGCGACCAGTTTCCGGAAGGTCCGCAGGCATTTCGAGTACCAGTGCTTCGACATAAAGTACTCGATGTCTTCCTTCAAGATAAGGGATGTTTCCCGGCTGAAATGATTATCTTTGCATAAGAAAAGATAATTTGAAAGATGAACCCATTGCTGAAGCAGTCGGGAGCTCCTTTCGGGGCCCCGGAATTCGATAAGTTTACCAAGGATGATTATTTGCCGGCGTTCGAGGAGGCGATAAGCCTCGCGAAGGCTGAGATCGACCGGATTGCGGCTGGTCCGGAGCCTCCTACGTATGAGAATACGATCGAGGCCCTGGAGTATTCCGGGGAGGCTTTGTCGAAGGTTGAGGGGATATTCTTCAATCTGCTGGAGGCTGACGGGGACGACCGGATGCAGGAGATAGCGGAGGAGGTTTCTCCGAAGCTTACCGAATACAGTCTCTATGTATCTATGAACCGGGCTCTTTTCGAGAGAGTCAAGGCGGTCCGGGATGGCGCCGGAGAGCTTGATCCGACTCGCAGGAAGCTGCTGGACGAGACCTACAGGTCGTTTACCCGCAGTGGTGCGGCTCTTCCAGAGGAGCAGCGTGCGGAGTTCGGGAAGCTGATGGAAGAGCTCTCTCTGCTGGAACTCCGTTTCAGCAACAACCTGCTTGCAGCGACCAACGCTTTCGAGATGGTGCTGGGCAGGGAGGAGGACCTCGACGGGCTGCCGGAGTATGTCCGGGAGGGCGCTGCCGAGGCCGCGAAGGAGAAAGGAAAGTCCGGCTGGCTGTTCAATCTCCAGTTCCCGAGTTTTTCTCCTTTCATGAAATACAGCACCCGCAGGGACCTGCGCGAGAAGATGTGGCGGGCCTATAATTCCCGTGCCCTGGGCGGTCCTCATGACAATACGGCCCTTATCAAGAGAATTGTCGGACTGAGGGCGAAAGTCGCCGGCATGCTGGGTTTCGGGACTTATGCGGCTTATGCGCTCGAACCGAGGATGGCCAAGAATAGAGAGACTGTCGAAAAGTTCCTCGGCGAGCTGACCGAGCCTGCTCTTCCGGTCGCCCGGAAGGAAGTCGCAGAGCTGGAGGCATACGCCCGTTCGAAAGGTTTCGAGGGCGGGATGATGCCGTGGGATTTCAGCTATTGGGCGGAGAAATGCAAGAAAGAGAAATACGATATAGACGACCAGCTGCTGAAGCCTTATTTCCAGCTGGAGAAGTGCATCGATGCCGTCTTCGGACTGGCTACAAAGCTCTACGGAATCACATTCCGGCAGAGGACCGACATCCCTGTCTACCATCCGGACGTAAAGGTCTATGATGTCAAGGACGAGAACGGAGCGCATCTCGCTTTGTTCTATGCCGACTTCTTTCCTCGCGCCACAAAGAGGGGCGGGGCCTGGATGACCGAGTTCCGGGGCCAGTACATGCGCGGGGGAGAGGATTTCCGGCCTTTCATAAGCATTGTCACCAATTTCTCGAAGCCGACTCCGGGAAAGCCGTCGCTGCTGACGCACTCCGAGCTTGAGACTTTCCTCCATGAATTCGGCCACTCGTTGCATGGAATGCTCTCGCGCGGCCGCTATCCTTCGCTCTGCGGGACCAACGTCGCCCGCGACTTCGTCGAGCTGCCGTCCCAGATCATGGAGAACTGGGCCTATGAACCGGAATATCTGGATTCATTCGCCCGCCACTACGAGACAGGGGAGACTCTCCCGCGGGAGTACATAGAAAAGATCCGCTCCGCCAAGAATTTCCTGTCGGGCTACTACCATATCCGCCAGCTTCAGTTCGGTATCGTGGACATGGCATGGCACACCCTGACCTCCGTCCCTGAAGAGGACGTGGAATCCTTCGAGAAGAGGGTCCTCGGCCCTGTGGCGACTCTGCCGCATGTCGAAGGTTCAGCCGTATGTCCTTCGTTCAGCCATATATTCGCCGGGGGCTACAGCGCCGGCTACTACAGCTACAAATGGGCCGAAGTGCTCGAGGCCGACGCTTTCTCGCTTTTCAGCGAAAAGGGCATCTTCAGCCGCGAAGTCGCATCGTCGTTCCGCCGGAATATCCTGGAGAAGGGCTCATCCGAGGAAGAGTCCGTACTATACAAAAACTTCCGGGGCCATGATCCGGCACCGGAAGCTCTATTGAAAAAATTAGGGATAATTTCCGATTAGGCTGCTTTCTTCATCTTCTCCGGATCCTTGAAGAGGATTGCGAAGAGGACTCCTACAACAAGTGCATATCCTGCGAAGATATACCACGCGTCTGCCCATTTGGCAGGGGTGTTGAATACGTCGCATGCCTCTACGACGGCTCCTGCTGCGAGGGTTCCGATAGTCGCGCCAAGACCGTTAGTCATAAGCATGAATACGCCCTGGGCGCTGGAACGGATCTCAGTGGCTGCGTTCTGCTCTACATAGAGGGAACCTGAGATGTTGAAGAAGTCGAAGGCTACTCCATAGACGATGCAGCTGAGGATGAAGAGGATCACGCCCGGCATGTCAGGGGTGCCGGCTCCGAAGAATCCGAAGCGGAATACCCAGGCGAACATCGCGATAAGCATCACTTTCTTGATGCCGAATCTCTTCATGAAGAACGGAATCAGCAGGATACAGAGAGTCTCGGATGCCTGCGAGATAGCCAGAAGGGCATTGGAGTTCTTGACGGCGAATGCTCCCGGATGGGTATCGGCGAAGGAACCGAGGAATGTGTTGGCGTATCCGTTGGTGATCTGGAGGGAAGCTCCGAGAAGCATCGAGAATATGAAGAATATGGCGAACTGGCGATCCTTGAAGAGGGTGAAGGCCTTGAGGCCGAAGGCTTCGGCGATAGAGCCGCCCTTGCCCTTGTTGGTAGGGCACTCAGGCATGGTAAGAGAGTATGCGCAGAGTACGAGGGAGAGCAGTCCGGATGCGATGAGCTGGGTGTATGAGTCCTGCATCGATACTCCGCCGACCGTTATGAAATTGGTGGCGAGCATGCTGCAGATAAAGCCGACAGTACCGAAGACACGGATTGGAGGATAGTCCTTTACAGGATCCTTTCCGGCCTTGGCGAGGGCGTTGTAGGCAACTGAATTGGCAATTGCGATGGTAGGCATGAAGAAGGCTACGCTGACGCTGTAGAGGGCGAAAAGCGGAGCGAACGATACTCCGGCGACGGCCTTCTGGCAGTAGATTCCTGCCGCGATCATGAATATTCCTGCCAGACCATGGCAGAGGGAGAGTACTTTCTGCGCCTGGATCTTACGGTCGGCGAGGATACCCATAAGGGTAGGCATGAAGATCGAGACGATGCCCTGCATGGCAAAGAACCACTTGATCTGCGCTCCGAGACCGATGTTTCCCAGATAACGTCCGAGAGAGGTAAGATATGCACCCCAGACTGCGAACTCCAGGAAGTTCATAACAATCAGACGGAAGGTAATGTTGTTATTCTTCATAATTATATTTCTGTTGGTTTGTTATAATGTTATATAGCACAAATTTAACCAAATTGCATAAATTATTGTTATCTTTGAGGGTTAAATTTGAGATATAGATGAAATTTGAAAAGATAGCCAACGATCCTGGTTCTTCCGCAAGATGCGGAGTGATCACCACGGACCACGGCCAGATAGAGACTCCGATCTTCATGCCCGTCGGGACTGTGGGATCGGTGAAGGGCGTGTACCATAGAGATTTGAAGGAGGACATCGGGGCGCAGATAATTCTCGGCAATACATACCACCTCTACCTTCGTCCGGGCCTTGACATACTCAAGAGCGCCGGCGGTCTTCACAAGTTCATCGGCTGGGACCGCCCGATACTGACCGACAGCGGCGGCTTCCAGGTATTCTCCCTTACCGGCATCCGCAAACTTACCCCCGAGGGCTGTACTTTCTCTTCCCATATCGACGGCTCGAGACATACTTTCACCCCCGAGAACAATGTCGACACGCAGAGGATCATAGGTGCTGATATCATGATGGCGCTCGACGAATGCTGCCCGGGCGACGCCGACTTCCGGTATGCTGAGCGCTCTCTGGAACTTACCCAGAACTGGCTCGAACGCTATCTCAAGCGCTTCGACGAGACCGAGCCTCTCTATGGATACAGCCAGACCGTCTTCCCGATAATCCAGGGCTGCGTCTATCCGGAACTCCGCAAAAGGGCCATAGACCATGCGGTCAAATTCGACCGCGAGGGCTACGCCATCGGCGGACTTGCCGTCGGAGAGCCTACGGAGAAGATGTACGAGATGCTGGAACTCGTCTGCCCGATGCTGCCGGACGACCGTCCGAGATATCTGATGGGCGTCGGAACTCCGGCCAACATTCTCGAGGGCATCGCCAGGGGCGTCGACATGTTCGATTGCGTGATGCCGACCCGCAACGGCCGCAACGGCATGCTTTTCACATGGAACGGAATCATGAACATGCGCAACAAGAAGTGGGAGGACGATTTTTCTCCTCTCGATCCTTCGGGCGCGTCGTTCGTGGACCATCATTATACCAAGGCTTATCTGAGGCATCTTTTCATCGCAGGCGAGATGTTTGCAGCAATGATCGCCAGCGAGCATAACCTCGCGTTTTACCTTGACCTTGTAAGGGTGGCGCGGCAGCATATACTCGCCGGAGATTTCGCCGCTTGGAAAGACGTGACCGTCAAGAAGTTAATGACTAGATTGTAGAGTATGGACCTTGCACCAAAGAAGATAGACTGGTATATTTTCAAGAGATTCATGGGGACGTTCGTCGTCGCCCTCCTGTTGATAATCGGCATCGTCATCATTTTTGACATCAGCGAGAAGATTGATGATTTCGTATCGAAGAAGGCCCCTCTGCATGCCATCGTCTTCGATTATTATCTCAATTTCATACCGTACTTCATCAACATGTTCAGTCCGCTGTTCGTGTTCATCACGGTCATCTTCTTCACGTCGAGAATGGCGGCCAATTCGGAAATAATAGCGATCCTGTCCTGCGGTATCAGTTTCCACCGCATGATGCGGCCATACATCGCTGGAGCCTTCCTTATCGCGGCTCTTTCGCTTTCTCTGAATCTCTGGATAATACCCCGGTCCAACCATGACCGGCATATATTCGAAGAACAATATATCAAGAAGAGGAATTCTTCCGCCGGAAGGAATGTGCATTATCAGATATCCCCCGGAGAGTTCGTCTATATGGAATCTTTCAGCAAGTGGAACAATACCGGCTACAAGTTCTCCCTCGAGAGGATAGAGAACAACCGTCTCGTGTCCAAGCTTTCCGCCGAGACTGCGGCTTGGGACAGCACTGCCGGCTGCTGGAAGCTAAAGAAATATTTCATAAGGGATTATGAGAACGGTATCCTCAAGGACAATGTCCGTTCCGGACAGCAGCTGGATACGGTAATCAGCCTCAATGTCTCCGACTTCTACAGGAATGACAAGACCGTCGAAGAGTTGCCTGCAGGCGCTCTGCGGCAGCTCGTCAAGACGCAGAAGATGAGAGGAGATGCCAATGTCAAGATATCTCTCATCGAGGAGCATACCAGGATGGCATTGCCATTCTCGGCTTTCATCCTGACCATAATGGGAGTCGCCCTGTCTTCCAAGAAGAAGAGGGGAGGCATAGGATGGAACCTGGCCATAGGCATAGCCCTGAGTTTCTCGTATATATTGTTCCTGAGATTCAGCCAGATGTTCGTATATACAGGCACTTTGCCGCCGGGAATCGCTCTCTGGCTGCCGAATGTGCTATATGCCTTCATCACCGCATTCCTTTATAAAATCGCACCTAAATAATGAAAGTAAAGATCGTCAACAAATCCCGTTTCGCCAGTCCGGCCTATGCTACCGGACTTTCTGCAGGCATGGACCTGCGCGCTGATATCGACAGTCCGATCGTACTCGGATCGCTGGACAGGGCCATGGTCCCTACAGGACTGTATATCGCCCTTCCTGCCGGATTCGAGGCTCAGGTGCGTCCTCGCAGCGGCCTCGCAGCCAAGAAAGGTATCTCGGTGCTTAACTCTCCGGGTACCATAGATGCTGATTACAGAGGCGAGATACGGGTGATACTTGTCAATCTCTCCAAGGAGGATTTCGTCATAGAGCCTGGAGAGAGGATAGCCCAGATGGTGATTGCCAGACATGAGCACGTAGAATGGGATGAGGTCGAGGTGCTGGATGAGACTGAACGTGGAGAAGGAGGCTTCGGAAGCACCGGAGTAAAATAATGATGGAAGAACTTTACAAGAAATATCTTTCGTGCGGCGGAGTCGTGACTACCGACAGCCGCGCAATCAAGGGCGGAGAGATGTTCTTTGCCCTCAAGGGCGAGAATTTCGACGGTAATGCGTATGCGCTCAAGGCACTGGAGGCCGGAGCCGCCTATGCTGTCGTCAACGAGGGCTCGGAGGCTGCCGCTTCCGGAGATCCAAGGGTAATTGCCGTACCGGACACTCTGGTGACTCTCCAGGCTCTTGCCCGCTGGCATAGGGAGCATACTTTTGTCGACGGAAAGAGACTGACTGTCGTCGGTCTTACCGGTACCAACGGAAAGACAACCACAAAGGAGCTTATCCGCAGCGTGCTCGCCAAGAAATATGTAGTTACAGCAACCGAAGGCAATCTCAACAATGATATCGGAGTGCCGTTGTCGTTGCTCAAGATTCGTCCCGAGACTCAGATTGCAGTAATCGAGATGGGCGCGAACCATCCCGACGACATAGCCCATCTGGTCGCTGTCAGCGAGCCGGATTATGGACTCATAACCAATGTCGGCAAGGCCCATCTTCTCGGTTTCGGAAGCTTCGAGGGTGTAAAGAAGGCCAAGGGACAGCTCTATGACTATATAAAGGACCATGGAAAGGCTGTCTTCCTGAACATGGACGATCCGGATCTTTCGGAGATGGCCAGTACACGCGGCCTCGAGACCATAGGATACGGCCCGGATTTCTGGAGGACGATCGTTCTCCCGTCAGATTCGGCCCATCCTTTCCTCCGCATGGCCGTGCCGGACAATGTCGGCAAGCCTGAGACTGAAGACGAGAATCTCTTGGCCGTCGAGACAAGGCTTGTAGGCTCGTACAATGCTGTCAATGTGCTCGCCGCCGTCGCTGTAGGTCTTCATTTCGGGGTAAGCCTGGACGATGCTCTTCAGGCCGTGGCTGATTATGTCCCTGCCAACAACAGGTCCATGATGGTCCGTACTGAGCGCAATAGCGTCATCGTGGATGCGTATAACGCCAATCCGACGAGCATGGCCGCCGCGCTGGAGAATTTCGCCAATGTCTCTGAAGGCCAGAAACTGGCTCTTCTCGGTTCCATGGGCGAGCTCGGCGCCGATTCCGTGGATGAACACAGGGCGATTGTCCGTCGTCTCGGCGGAATCTCTCGTGTATGTCTTGTGGGTGAGGAGTTCAGGAAGGCTCTCGAACTGGAGGGGACTCCGGAGAATGTCCGTTGGTATGCTTCGTCAGAAGACCTTGCCGCTGCAATCAAGGCTGAGCCTGTTTCGGGCTATACCGTGCTGCTTAAAGGTTCGAGGTCTCAGCAGATGGAGAAGGTTCTTCCGAATCTTTAAAGAATCTGTTTATAATAAATCTGGTCGCTCTTCCGATGAGAATTCCGAAGAGCGCGCCTACTATGAATCCTGCCAGCACGTCTCCCAGAAAGTGCTTTCCGCTGAATATCCTGCTCACGCCTATGAGTATCGCCCATATTATCACGAATATGGCGAAGTGTCTGTATCTCAGTGATTTGTCGTTGCGGAATCCGATGAGCGCGCAGAATGCGAATCCGAATGCGTTTGCGGCATGGGCCGAGAAGAATCCGTAGAATCCGCCCCGTCCTTCAAGCTGATGCAGGCCTCCCGTGAGCATGTCCATGTTGTAGCATGGGCGTAGTCTTCCGACGGTGTTCTTTATGAGATTGCCGAACTGGTCGCATGCGAGGATTGTCAGTGCCAGGGACACGATTACGACCACGGCTTTTTTCCAGCCGAGTCTTCTGACCAGGAATAACGCTACTATGGCGTAAAACGGGATCATTACTTTACGGTCAGACAAAAAGAAGAAGAATTGGTCGCTAAACCAACAATGGAAACTGTTTATCCAAAGTGTGGCGGCCTTATCCCATTCGATCAGGCTGTCAAGTATCATCTTTTAATTGTTGAGCGCATCCCAAAGCATGTCTTTCAGTTCTGCCAGTCCTTCTCCGGTCACGGAGGAGATCATTACGTGCGGAACTGACTTAGGCATGTGCCTGCGGATTGATTTTAGTGTTTCGTCGTCTGCGATATCGCATTTGGTTATGGCAAGGACCCTGTCTTTTGTCAGAAGCTCCGGATTGTATTCCTTGAGCTCCTTGAGCAGGATCTTGTAGCTTTCGTTTATGTTTTCTTCTTCGGCCGAAACCATGAAGAGGAGGACAGAGTTTCGCTCTATGTGACGGAGGAAGCGCAGTCCGATGCCTTTGCCCTCGTGGGCGCCTTCGATGATTCCTGGGATGTCGGCCATTACGAACGACTTGTCGTCGTAGTAGCTTACGATGCCGAGGTTCGGCTCGAGGGTGGTGAAGGCGTAGTTTGCGATCTTTGGCTTGGCTGAAGTGATCGCGGCGAGCAGGGTGGATTTTCCTGCGTTAGGGAAGCCTACGAGGCCTACGTCGGCGAGGACTTTCAGCTCAAGTATGAACCAGCCTTCTTGGCCTTCTTCTCCTGGCTGGGAGTATCTCGGGGTCTGGTTTGTAGGGGTCTTGAAGTTGTTGTTGCCCAGTCCGCCTTTGCCTCCTCGGCAGAGTATCCTCTCTTCTCCCGGCTCGACCATCTCGAAGAGTACTTCTTCGGTCTCTCCGTCTTTTACGACGGTGCCTACCGGCACGTCAAGATAGATGTCTGCTCCTTGTTTGCCTCTGCAGAGCGCTGCGCCTCCGCTTTCTCCGCGTTCGGCGCGGACGACTTTGCGGTATTTGAGGTGGATGAGGGTCCAGAACTGGGGATTGGCCCTGAGGATCACATGGCCTCCGCGTCCGCCGTCACCGCCGTCGGGGCCGCCTTTGGCGACGTATTTTGCCCTGTGGAGATGGGTGGATCCGGCTCCTCCGTGCCCTGAGGCGCAGAAGATCCTTACGTAATCTATGAAGTTCGACTCTGCCATACGATCTTTGTTTCAAGTACAAAGTTACTTTTTTTTTAGATGTTCACAAGTCCCCCTCCCGTTTTCTTTTTCATCACCTTTCCTCTCGCCGCTGTCCTGCCGGCTCTGCAGCTAGCCACCAGGCCAGCACCGTCTCCGCTACGTCCGGGTGACGGGCCGCCTCCGTCAGGTTCGGAAAAGCTGCTCGGTCGCTGTCGCCGCCTAAACGGCTAACTCAGTCCTTTTACGCCTCCTTCGTCGCTTCGCTCGAAGTCACCGTAACGTCCTTCAGACACACGCCGTTTTTCACGGCGCCGACGGCCGCTCCCTCGCTCACCGCTTTTCCTCAATGACTCCGGCGTCTCCGCCACCCGTCCGCTGCTGGACACGCCCCCGGCTCCCTGGTCACCAAGGCCAGTGCCGTCTCCCGTCCTACGCCAGCAGACCTTCGGACAATCGACACACCCTCGCACATCGAGTCCTCTGATCTGTCGGATGAAACGTTGAGGGTGCACGACATATGGACAGAGACGTGTCTATTGCGGGGTACTGCACCCTTAACCTTGATTTTTCTGCATTCAGGGTGCAGCAATATGCCGCTGACTAGCCTGTACTGTGGTATGCCGCACCCTCAACATTCAAATGGTCTACGCCGTTCTTCATGGCGGCGGTCGGCCGCATTGCTTTCCGGCTGACGACGTAGTGCCCGGCTGCGGGCCGCCTCCGGCAATCGCCCAACCCTTCTCCATCCATCCCTGCCAGCTACTTCGATCATCTTTTTCTCTACCAAACTCTTTCTCTGGCTTCATCCACTCCATCAGATTGCGCCAGGTGGTGCTGAAAATATACCACCTGGCTCACTTTTGTGGGGAAATCGTGGCAGGTGGTGCTGAAAATGTATCACCTGGCTCACTTTCGGGGGTAAACCGTGCCAGGTGATTAGGAAATTCCGCTGTCTACGAATATGAAAGTCCGGCAACCCGGGCAATCTTCCGAATCTTTTTCTCCGGACATATAGTACACCAAGGAGCCGCTGTACTCTTTCAATTCCCCGGGAACAACCGCGCAACAGTCGGGCGCGAGGAGGGCCTTCAGGGCCAGAGCCCGCCGCAGCGCCCGATCTGTAGCAGCCGGAGGGCGTATATTCCGGCTGCGGTGCTGGAGGTCTGCAATTTTTGAGCAGGCCACCAACGTTTTCGGCCCTTCATTTCGTCTGAGTGGCGAAGACGCCGGAGGCATTGAGGAAAAGCGGAGAGCGAGGGAGAGGCCGTCGGCGCCGTGAAGAACGGCGGGTGTCCTCTGGTCGCGGCGAGCGTGGCCACCCTCGGCCACGTTAGAGGGAGGGGCCCGATGGATACGAATTCTGCGAAGCAGGACGATGTAGACATTGGGAGGGATGGAGCCGACGCAGTCGGCGGAACAGAGCCGAGACCACGAGGATTCCCGTCGCTGACGGAGGCGGCCCGTCGGCCGGACGCAGCTGAAAGCATCCGGACGCGGATGGAGATGGAATAGGTCTAGAGGGAAAGGGAGGATTCGTAGCGGTCGAGGGCGGCGGCCATGAGGTGGCGGCCGATTTCGGAGAGCTCGCGGCCTTTGGCATAGGCCATTCCGGAAGGGACGGCGTCCAGAGGAAGCCTGGCAAGCACATCCGGAGGACAGGCCTCGATCATGCGGTCGGCGATTACATGGTTCGCAATCGAGAAAGAGCGTTTCAGTATGGAAAGGTAGCTATCCTCGGCGCCGACGGGAATCCTCTTCTTCGCGCTTTCCGCAATCAGTTTCTTCTGCTTGGAAGCAGTGTCTTTCTGCAGGCGGAAAAGGTCGATGCCGCGTCCGCCGACCTCGCGGATCTTCTCGAGAAGCGACACGTCCTTCTTCTTGCCAAGCTTGCCGATATAAGACATCGTGTCGTTCTTATAGACAGTCATATTCTTGTTGAGCCGGTACATCTGCTCCAGAAAGGCATTGATGCCGTTTTTGTCTATGTCATTTACGTCAAAGCCTACAAGGATGTCATGGCCGTTGCGGGCAACCCGGTTGAGCGGAAGAGTGTTGACCAGACCACCGTCAATCAGGGTCCTGTGCCCGTTCTTGACCGGGCGGAAGAAAGACGGGACGGAAATGGAAGCCCTTATCGCCTCGAAAAGAGGACCCTCGCGGAAAACCACCTCCTCACCTGTGTACAGGTCCGTGGCGACTGCGGAGAACGGTATCTTCAAGTCCTGGATATTGATGTTGGGGACTATTTCCTTTATAGCGGAGATCACTTTGTCTCCCTTGACCAGATAGTTTTTGCTTATGGACGGGTCCACCAGGGACATGATGCCGATGTCATTCAGCGAGAACAGCCATTCCTTGAAGGCTTCGAGGCCCCCGGCGGCATAGACTCCGCCAATCAGGGCTCCCATCGAACAGCCTGAAACCGAGGTTATCCTGTAACCTCTGCTCTCGAGTTCTTCGATCGCGCCGATGAAGGCGATTCCTCTTGCTCCGCCGCTGGACAGCACCAGCGCTACGTCTTTTGTCCTTTTCTTGGTCATAGTCTAAGAAGATATCAACATTGCTAATTTACTGAATTCCCGCCATATCTGCAATTTAGACAATCCTTTTTTCCGATAATTGAGAATAATTCATATATTTGTAGGAAACGGACTTGATAGAATAAATTGGATAATGAAAAAAGTTAGAGTGTTTGCCCCGGCGTCTATCGCCAACATGGGGTGCGGATTCGACATCATCGGCCTCGCTCTGGACGATGTGGGAGATATCATAGAAATAGTGCAGAGTGAAGGTGACGGGCTGACCATCACCAATAAATCCGGCGTACCCCTCCCGGACGACATCGAGAAGAACGTGATTACCCCGGTCATAAGAAAATTCCTCGAAATGATAGGCCAGAAGGCCCAGATAGACGTCACAGTCTGCGAGAAGATATATCCTGGCAGCGGTATCGGCTCCAGCGCCGCGTCCAGCGCGGCCGCGGCATATGGAATGAATGAGCTTTACGGCTGTCCTCTGACCGAGGAAGAAGTGGTGCTCTGCGCAATGGAAGGGGAGAATCTCGCAAGCGGCGGCTACCATGCCGACAACGCCGCACCAGCAGTCATGGGCGGAATCATCCTCATAAGGGGATACGAACCGCTCGACGTGGTCAAGATCTCCGTACCGGGCAACTTCTATTGCTCAGTCGTCCATCCTCATATAGTAGTGACTACGAAAGAGGCCCGCGAAATACTTCCGAAGGAAGTTCCGCTGCATAACGCAATTCGCCAGTGGGGCAATGTGGGCGGCCTGGTCGCAGGTCTCTTCACCAGCGACATCGGCCTCGTGGGCCGTTCCATGCAGGATGTCGTCGCAGAGCCATACAGGAAGCAGTTCATCCCGGGCTTCGACGAGCTTCGCAAGAAAGTGCTCGACGCAGGCGCCCTTGCGATGAACATCTCCGGTTCGGGCCCGTCAGTGTTCGCCCTCAGCGACCATAAGGACAAGGCAGAGGCCGCAGGAAGGATAATGAAAGAGCATTTCGATTCCCGCGGAATCGGCAACGAAGTATATGTGGTCAAGGTCTCCAACAAGGGAGCCAAACTAACGGGAGTTACAATCTAGCATGAAATTCTACAGCACAAGAGACAGGGAGAGGCGGAATGCTTTTTCCCTCAAGGATGCAGCCTTCATGGGGCTGGCACCTGACGGCGGGCTTTTCATTCCGGAAAGAATCCCGCAGGCGGACATGGCCCGAGTCGAGGCCGAGGCTGCCAAGTCCTATGCTGACATGGCCATATATCTCGCAGGCCTGTTCTTCGGCGACGACATCCCGGCGGACAAGCTGGATGCCATGATCCGGAAGGCGTATGATTTCGACTGCCCGCTTGCGGAAGTCGGTCCCGGCCTGAGGACTCTCGAACTTTTCCATGGCCCGACATTCGCGTTCAAAGATTTCGGCGCCAGGTTCATGGGAGGCATGCTCGGACTGCTCAACGGCTCATCCGAGGAACTGGTCGTGCTGACTGCCACTTCCGGCGATACCGGCGGCGCAGTGGCTTCTGGATTCTACAATGTGCCGGGAGTCAGCGTAGTGGTCCTCTATCCGGAGGGAAAGATCTCCGACCTGCAGGAAAGCCAGATGACCACTCTTCATGGAAACATCCGTCCGGTGCGCGTTGCTGGCGACTTCGATGACTGCCAGGCTCTGGTGAAAGCGGTGTTCGCCGATTCGGAATTCCGTTCCAAAGTCCGCGTGACATCGGCAAACTCCATCAATATTCTCCGCTGGATACCGCAGTCATTCTATTATTTCTACGCATGGTGCCAGTGGAAGAAAGCAACCGGAAACGACCGTCCCGTGATAGTCGTCCCTAGCGGCAATTACGGCAACATCACCGCCGGCATGCTGGCATCGTTCATGGGAATGCCTGTGGGTGGATTCATCTGCGGCTCCAATGCCAATGATGTCGTCCCTGAATTCCTCAAGAGCGGCAAATACGTGCCGAGAGATTCCGTGAGAACCATCGCCAATGCCATGGACGTGGGCGCCCCAAGCAACTTCGAGCGCATGATGTATCTCTACGGGGAGGATTATGGAAGGCTGACTTCGGTTCTTTCGGGCTTCAGCTGCACTGACGAAGAGATCAAGGCCGGAATCAGGGAGCTTTACGAGAAGTATGGCTATGTCTCGGACCCTCACAGCGCAGTAGGCTACAATGCCATAAAAGCAACTGGAGCGGAAGGCTTCTGGTTATCCACTGCCCACCACTCCAAGTTCCGTGAAGTTATTTCTGATGCTCTCGGACGGGAATTCCCGGTACCGGAAGGTCTTAAGGCGGCCATGTCGAAGGAGAAGATATTCACTCCGATGGCGGTTTCGCTGCAGGACCTCGAGGCTTTCGTCAAGAAGGTCTATGAAAGGTCCTGATCTGCCAGGCAGCCGTCCATAAGTTCAGTTATCGCAGCTTTGTCGAGATGCTGGCCGATGAACACTATCTTGTTCATGCGGTCGCCATATTTCTCGTCCCAGTCGCGGCGGAGAACCTTGTCTCTTTTCATCATTTCTTCAAGCTGGTCCTCCGGCATCGTGGCGAACCATAGACCAGCGTCGCGAAGCGTCTTCTGGACGCCGGCCTGCTCGAAGAGATAGCATTTGTCGGTCTCATGGGCGAAATAGCAGAGTCCTTTTGCTCGGATTATGCTCTTTGGCCATTTCCTCGCAACCATGTAGTCGAACTTGTTGAGGTCGAGCGGACGGCGCTGGTAATAGACGAAAGTCCCGATTCCATATTCCTCGGCTTCGCCCTCGTCGTCATGATGATGGTGGTGGTGATGCTCGTGGTCATGCTCATGGTCATGATCGTGGTCGTCGTCATCATCGTCGTCGTCATCGTGGTCGCCTTCGATTTCGGAGATCCATGCGGCTGAAGTGGCCACTTTGTCAAAGTCGAACATGCCGGTGCCGACGATCCTGTCAAGGTCGATGTCCCCGTAGTCGCATTCGAAGATGGTCGCCTTAGGGTTGAGGGCGTGGATGATCTCTTTGATACGGCCGCGCTCTTCCGGAGTGACCTCCGAAGCCTTGTTCAGCAGCACGATGTTGCAGAATTCTATCTGTTCTATGAGCAGTCTCTCTATGTCCTCTTCGCCGAGATCCTTCTTGGTAAGGTCGTCTCCGCAGGCGAATTCGCTCTGCATCCTGAGGGCGTCCACGACAGTGACGATGCAGTCCATCACAGGAGTATTGCCCTGGTTGTACTGAGGGCCGAGAGCCGGGATGTTGAGTATCGTCTGGGCGATCGGGGCCGGCTCGCAGATGCCGCTGGCCTCGATGACGATGTAGTCGAAGCGGTCGCTCCTGGTAAGGTCGCTTATCTGCTGGACGAGGTCCATCTTGAGGGTGCAGCAAATGCATCCGTTCTGAAGGGCCACGAGGCTGTCGTCGGACTGGCCGACGATTCCGCCCTTCTGGATCAGGTCGGCGTCTATGTTGACTTCTCCGATATCGTTGACTATCACGGCGAAGCGGATGCCTTTCCTGTTGGAGAGGATCCTGTTGACAAGGGTAGTCTTGCCGCTTCCGAGGTATCCTGTAAGGAGAAGTACGGGAATTTCTTTCTTTTCTATATTGATTGTCATTGCTTTAGAATTTTTGTCGGGCAAAGTTACAAATTTTACAGATTTCTTGTTACATTCGGAACCGTTTATCGTTTATGTGAGTGAAAACAACAATAATGAAACAGGATATTCTTACTCATACATATATTTCTTTGAAGGAGAAGTTCCGGTGGCGGGCGACAAGAATTCTCGGGGATACCGGGGAGGCGGAGGATGTGTTGCAGGATGCCTTCTTCAGGTTGTGGGGAAAGAGATATAGTATAAGGAGCGGGGGAGAGGCTGAGGCGTTGCTCTATACGGCGGTGCGGAATGCCAGTGTGGATGTGCTGAGAAAGAGGAAGGAGAAAGTGCCATTGGAGAAGGCTGAGGGGATGGATGACGGGAAGCAGGAGGCGGCGGACAGGAAATATCAGCTGGAGATTGTGAAGAAGATTGTGGCGGGCAGGCTGACTGAGACGCAGCGGCAGATTATGAGGAAGAGGGAATACGGGAATATGAGTTATGATGAGATTGCGGAGGAGATGGGGATGCAGCCGGCGGCTGTGAGGATGCAGATCTCGAGGGCGAGAAAAACAATTTTAGAATGTTACAAGGATTATGATAAAGAAAGACGATAAATGGCAGGCTTTGGCCGACAGGTATTTCGAGGGTGAGACTACTCTCGAGGAGGAGGTCGCTCTCAGGGAGTTCCTTGCGGGGAATGATGATCCTCGTTTCGATGGTCTCAGGGCTGTCATGGGTTTCCTTGTCGCTGAAAGGAGAAGTTCTGAAGCCCGGTCACGCAGGCTTCGCTGGATCCCGGCCGTGGCTGCCGCCGTTACGGTCCTGATTGCCGCGGGAGTGGGAATGAGCAGGAATACTTGCGTGCTCTATGAGAACGGGAACCGGATTTCTGATAATACTGTAGTAATGGAAGATGTCAATAATACTCTCTCGGAGTTGTTCGGGGACAGCCAGCGCGCGGATGTCGATGACATACTCGGGGATTTGTTTAACTGATAGATTAATTATGAGAAAAGTTTTTTTGTTGATTATTTTGATTCTGGTCTATTGCTCTCTGTCAGCCCAGGATGGACTCAAGTCGGCTCCGGCTTTCGATGGAAGGCTGATTCCGCAGGAGGGTCGCACCGAGACGCTGGTGAAGGGAAGTCAGCTGGACCGGCTGGAACTGTCGCTGTTCCATAGTGTCAAATCTGTCATCAGCGCGCAGACTCTTGATGAGATTGCGGCTCTGGTCCAGGAAGATGCAAAGGATGCGGTCAGCAAGGAGATGGATATAGTCCATGGACGATTGTCTTATGCTTTGATTTCTTTCCAGAGAAGCGAGGCCGGAAAGGGAAGATACCTATGCTTCCAGAGTCAGGAGGCCGAAGATGGCAGGTTCGAGGTTATACTTGTCTATATGGAAGGCTCTACTACTATCGATAACCTCAAGAGAAAATTCAGTAAATAATAACGTACTAAGGATATGAAAAAGATTTTATTTGTTTTTATTGCATTGTCTTGCGGATTTGTAGCCAGCGCCCAGGTTTCTGATACCGTCGTGGTGCGCAGGCCTGACCAGGTCGTGATTATAAAGTCTCAGGATGCCCAGTCGATTACAGTACGCGGCAGCGAGGATGATCCGGATTTTGTATATAAGAGTTCAGTGGGAATCGGAAGCTCTTCCAATATCTCCGTGGTGGAGAATCGTCCGGATTTCCTGCACCAGGATTTGTTTAATGTGCTTTCTCCAAGGTCTCAGAGATCTAAGGAGCAGGCAAGGGAGTGGAATAGAAGCAAGTTCCGTTTTGACGATGCGGATTATCTTATGCTTGGTTTTACCTGCGGCAATAAGGAGGCGGAAGGTATTGCGGTTTCTCCGAGAATCTTCTCTGACATTGATGTTAATCTTGCTTCTATGTCTTATTATCCTGAGTATAAGGGTTTTGCTTTTAATTTTGGTCTGGATTTCGGTTATAGGTCCGTCCGTATAGCAGGAGATAATGCTTTCGCTAAGGCGGGGGATGATGTGGTGCTTGTGCCTTTTGCTCCGGATGCGACAAGGAAAACGTCGGCAGTGCGTTATTTCAATTTTGCCTGCCCGTTCATGTTGTCATATCAGATCGGTGATTTCAGGATCATGGCCGGAGTCGAAGGGGAGTTCAATTTTGCCGGACATATCCGTACGAAGTACAGGCTTGACGGCGAGAAATATAAGACAAGAACTAAGGACATACCTCTGAATAAGCTGACTTACAGCTACCTGACTATTTTACAGTTCGACGGTATCGGCGTGTACTTCCGCTATACTCCATGCAATGTGCTTGACAGCAAGCATGGGCCTGAGTTCCAGACTTATTCAGTCGGAATTGTCCTTTAAGCACAAACGGATTTTTTTAATAGTGTTAATTTCTTATCCGATGGCGGCCGTGATGGTCGCCATTGCTTTTTTATTCTGCCGGTTCGTTTCGGACGTTTCCGCTGGCGGGAGGAGGGCGGGACGGCTCCGTCAGGCTTCGGAAAAGCTGCTTGGTCGCTGTCGGGGCCTAAACGGCTAACTCCTCCCTTTTACGATGGACGAGCCATCGTAACGGTCGTCAGACACACGCCGTTCTTCACGGCTCCGACGGCCGCTCCCGCGCCTTCCGCTTTTCCTCAATTCCTCCGCCGCCTCCGCCCTCCTCCCGCCGTGCAGCATGGCGAAGCTCATTAGCGGTTGCGTCGTGTCAGTTTCCTTTGCAGACCAGCTGACCAGGGTGCAGAGTCGGAAAGAAGTCCATCATCGGACTGCTTGTAGATGGGATTGTACCGTTACTCAACGATTCGGAACTGAAGACTCTGAAGTAGATGATGCAGGGACTGATAACGCTCAGTACGTTGAATCCGATCAACGAATGCAGGTCATGCAGTTCCTTACAACCGCATCAGGCAAGCTTATGGAGATTTTTACTACCTATTCCCTCAAATACAATAAGAAATAGTCATTCTAGTGTAGAGCGATGAAATCAGTATCATCGCTCTGCGAGTCTTTAAGGATAGCTTTTACCAAATCTCCAGCATCAAGGGCGATGGTTTTAACGTTATCTTTGACGTTGTAGTCGTACAGCACCTCGAGTATCTTGATGGGACCAAAAACGCGGCTCTCAAGAAACGCGTCGTCGAACTTGAAAATAAGTGGAAAATCTCCTGTGGGGTGATCGGGAATATGTTTCTCAAACTCTCTCAGAGAAGCAACTGTTTTGCCGGATGAGTCGCGTAGAATGTCGGTCTCCCATTCTAGGTAAATATAAGGAGGTGTGTCCCACAATTCTGTTCGTGAGATTAATAGTAGTTTCAATTGTTCACGATAACGCTCTATGTCTATTCCGTTCTTTGCAACCCACTCTTCGTCGGGCCGGAAGAGTGTATAGCGGACTTCTGAATGAATGTGGCTTTCTATTTCGCCAATGATGGTCTCGCCACTACAAGGAATGCGTAGTTCCTTCAGCGAAATGCCGTACTGCTGTGCATATTTCTTGGCACCATTCTGGAATCCGACCTTGGAGACCATAATGCCACTCACACCATCCAAATCATCGAGAACCCCCTTAAAAGCGCACACTTTCTCCAAAGAAATACGACGGCTATAATTCTTACATTCAATTGCTACTCGATGTGTCTTCCCGTCCTTTTCGTATTCCCAATAAACGTCAATCTGGTGCTTTTGTCCTGACCGGCCTTCAAGCTTGACATTATGCTGGACATCAGCGGCGTTTACTTTGGTGGCTTGGCCCAGCTGTCGGTAAATCTCCTGGGTAAAGCGCTCGTATTCTGTATTGGGGTTCATATAGTGTCAATTATATATCGCGAAGTTACGTAGAATTCTGTAAATTCGCATATTATGAAACTTGAAGAAGCTATAGTGTACCTGCTGGCTAGTGCCGGACATGGGATGAGAACTGAGCAGATTGCAAGGGAGATCAATGCCAGGAGGCTTTATACTCGCAGGGATAAGGCGCCGGTGACGGATAAGCAGGTGTATGCCGTGATCATGTCCCATCCCGATATGTTCGTCAAGTCCGAGGGCAGAATTCATTTGATGATCTGATCAATTCCTCCGCCCTTGTTCAACAAGGCATCCAAACCAAGAGGTGTACTTATTGGGCTATCAGAATGCGCCAATGAGTACGTTTTACCCCTATTTTCGTACTTATTGGGTCACTTTTAGTACCCAATAAGTACACCGGAGAGTCAAAATATCTTGCCAGGGGTCTATATGCCCGTTGACTGGCCTCGGAAATACTTTCCGACGGGGGAGAGGCGGGCTAGTCCTGGGAGTAGTCGCGGATGTTTTGCTCGGAGGTGAGGCGGCAGATGATGAGGTTGCCGTCTTGTTCGGCGATGATGTAGCCGTCGAGGCCTTCGATGACGGTCTTCTTGAGGTCGGAGACATGCACGATGCAGTTGCGGGAGTCGTACATGCGGACTGTCTGGCCTACGATGCTGTTGCCGGAGACGTCGGTGGCGGAATGCTCCAGGACAGACCTCCATGTGCCCAGGTCGCTCCAGCCGAGATCGCTGGCGATTACATGGATATCCTTCGATTTCTCCATTACGGCATAGTCGATCGAGATCTTGTCGCACTGAGGGAAGAGATCCGCGAGCGCGGCGGCTTCGTTCTCAGTATAGAAAGATTTCGCAAGTTTGTCCATGATCCCGGAAATCTGCGGTGCGTGGGTCTTCAGCTGGGCGTTGATCGTGGATACGCTCCAGACGAAGATACCGGCGTTCCAGAAATAGTTGCCGGCAGCGAGATACTTCTTGGCCGTCTCCAGGTCGGGCTTCTCCTTGAACTCGGAGACTTTGACGACTTCGTCTTCGGTGATGCTCTCGGAACATATATAGCCGTAACCTGTCTCGGGACGGGTTGGATGGATACCAACGGTCACAATGTTGCTGTTGCCATCTACGGCATCCAGCGCCTTGGCGATCACCTCGGCGAACTTCTCGGTCTTGAGGACGACAGCGTCGGCAGGAGTCACGACGACATTGGCGTCAGGATGGTTGACGGCAATCTTGCGGCAAGCGTATGCGATACACGGGGCCGTGTTGCGTCCCACAGGCTCGGCCAGAATCTGGTCGGCAGGAATCTGAGGCAACTGCTCGCGCACTATGTCCACATATTTCTCGGAAGTTACGACCCAGAAACCCTCCGGCTTGCAGACCGGCAGGAAACGGTCCATCGTCATCTGGATCAGGGTCCTCCCGACTCCAAGGATATCGATGAACTGCTTCGGCATTTCAGGCGTGCTGACCGGCCACAGACGGCTTCCCACGCCGCCTGCCATTATGACGACTTGTGTATCCATATCTTCATTTTTCTTCAAATTTAACGATTTATTTCATAAAAGTTGCTAAATTGGCGGAACAAAACTTAAATCTATTAACTTCATTATGAAAAAGTACATCGCTGAGTGCATCGGAACTATGGTTCTGACACTTATGGGCTGCGGTACGGCAGTCTTTCTCGGATGCGGCTCTCCAGCCGGAGTAGTCGGTACAGCTATCGCTTTCGGTCTTTCAGTTGTCGCTATGGCTTACACCATCGGCGGAATCTCCGGTTGCCATATCAACCCTGCGATTACACTCGGTTTCGCCCTTTCCGGCAGAATGAGCTGGAAAGAAGCATGCGGATACTGGATCGGCCAGATCATCGGCGGTATTGCCGGCGCGGCAATTCTGTACGTAATCGTCAAGGGAACAGGCGCTCCTGGTGCCATGGGTGATCCGGCAGGTCTCGGCGCCAACGGCGTGGCCAATGCCGGAGGTCTCGGCGGAGCCTTCCTTGTCGAAGCAGTCGCTACATTCATTTTCGTGCTCGTAGTCCTGGGCGCTACTGATTCCAAGGTCGGAGCCGGAAACTTCGCCGGACTCGCAATCGGTCTCACTCTTGTCCTCGTGCATCTCGTATGCATCAATCTGACAGGTACTTCTGTCAATCCGGCCCGTTCCATCGGCCCTGCTATCTTTGCATGCGGCCAGGCTCTCAAGGACCTCTGGGTCTTCATAGTAGCTCCTCTTGCAGGTGCGGCCATAAGCGCCTGCGTATGGTGCTATCTTTCACCTGCTGAAAAATAACCGGAATTTTTTCTTCTGAAATATGGTCGGGGAAATAGTTTTTCCCGACCTTTTTCATATATTTGCATGAGCAGAGATTATATGAACCACATCTATGTACTGCTGACTATAGCCGAATGCTGGAGAAGATGGAGAAAATCTGGGATCCCCTGAGAAAGAAAGAAGTTGCTCTGACCCCTGAAGAAAGGGTCAGACAATGGTTCATCGGCATTCTTCGAGACAACATGAAAGTCCCTGAACATATGATGATGAGCGAGGTCGGGATGAAATTCGGTACCGGAGTCGGAAGCATTCTTACAAAGTCTTCGAGAAAGGAATTCCGCGCCGATATACTGGTCTATGACAGAAATCTCAGGCCCCTGATGGTCGTGGAGTGCAAGCGCCCGGAAGTCGAGCTGACGGATGCCGTCGTGCAGCAGGCGCTCACGTATAACCGCGTCTTGGACGTTCGCTATATAACAGTCACTAACGGATTGAAGACAATCATCTGCAGACTCCAGGGGGACACTTTCGTCCCATTATCCAAAGCCCCTTCTTATGAAGAAATGATCAGATAATACAAATGCCTATAAAATATGAACAGTCGTAAACTATTGCTGGCAGTCGCTGCCGTATTGTCCACTGTGGCTCTGGAAGCCCAGTCCATCAAGATCAATCCTAAATATGGAGCTATTTCCGATGAGGAAATGCAGATGACCAGGTATGATGCTGATACTTCAGCGGCCTCTGTGCTTCTTTATGATTTCCAAGAACTGACCATCGGGTATGACAACAAGCTCGATCTTGGGACCACCTGCCGCATCCACCAGAGATTCAAGATCCTTAAGGAAAGCGGAAAGGACGATCTCGATTTCAAGATCCGTTATCAGTTCTCCACCGGTTATCGTGGACATGTGTCTTCCATCAATGTAACCACATACAACCTCGAGGACGGGAAAAAGGTAGCCACCAAGCTTTCCAAGAAACTGATTTTCGACGAGAAATATTCCGAGAACATGCGTCAGGTGTCCTTCGCTCCTGAAAAGGTCCAGGTCGGGTCTGTCGTTGAGGTCGCATTTGAATTGACGACATCTGATATCGAGATAGGAAGGGTATATATCCAGCATGAGACAATCCCTGTCAACTATGGCGTGCTTGAAGTAAGGCATCCGGACAGGATCGGATACAAGAGATTGCAGCATGGTTTCCATCCGGTCGGTTTTGAGAATACATCCGAGAACAAGAAAGTGCTTGCCGGAGGCGATATGTACTCTTATAACGAGATCATCGACAGATATACTGCCCTGGATCTCCCTGCCCTTGGAAAAGAGAGCTATTGCATGAATGCCTCCCAGTATCTTTCTTCCGTGGATTACGTAATCAGTTCTTTCGGATTCGAAAACTACAATTCTTCCTGGAGCAAGGTAGACGAGGCTTTCCGCAGTTCCGATTTCTTCAAGCAGTTCACTGCCAGACTCAAATTCGATGATGATATAAAAGCCGCTGCCGCTTCCGTGGATGACGAGAAAGAAAAGATTGCCGCAATCAGGAAGGTCGTGATCAGCAATGTCAAATGGAATGAGGAATGGCATTATTTCCCGAATGTATCTAAGGCTGTCAAGGAAGGAGAAGGCGCTGCTGCCGATATCAACGGCATAATGGGCAGCGCCCTGAATATGTGCGGGTTCAATGTTTCTCCGGTACTTATCCGTTCCCGCAGAAACGGACAGCTTATGGATTTCCATGTCGATATGGATTCGTTTACCAATGTCATCCTGAAAGTGACGTGCCCTTCAGGTGCTGTCTACTTCATTGATGCTGCTCCGGGTAACAGTTACCTGAACGTGATCAGCCCGAATTTCCTTGTGGACAAGGCAAGAGTCATGAGCAAGGAAGGATATGGCTCGTGGGAGAGCCTGACTCCTCTCGCGAAAGGGTTGACTACCCAGTCCGTGACCATGGATGTCGCTGCCGACGGTACCATCACCGGTACATGCAAGCGCGTTGCTTCCGGAGAGTCCTCATATGTGATCAAAGGCGATTTTCATGACGCCAAGGATGAAGACGAGTATCTGCAGGAACTGGAGGAAGAAGAGAAACTCGAGGTGACTGAATTCAAGGCTGAGAAAGCTGACGAATGGACTTCCGATATCAGCATGGAGTATAATTTCGAGATGGAGGCTGAAAAGAACGGAGATTACATTTATGTCCGTCCTATCATCACTCCATTCCATTCCGACGCCGATTTCAAGGCTGAGACAAGAAAGATTCCGGTCGACTTCCCATACAATGAGGACATAGTATATTCATGTGTGGTAAAGATTCCTGAAGGATATGCAGTGGAACAGCTTCCTGAGCCGCTTGTTATGCGTCCTGACGGACTCAGCAGCCGTATCGTCTTCCAGTGCCGCGAAGTAGGCGGGGTAGTCTCAGTGTCGATGAGATACAGCAGGGGTATCATGTTCGTCAATACTCCAGAATATCCGATACTCCGCGCATACTGGGCGCAGCTCTGCAATATCTACAAGAACACGATCGTGCTTAAGAAAATATGAGACTGAAGGCTTTACTGATGGCTCTGCTGATTCCGGCGGCAGCCATTGCCGATAATACGAAGACGTCGTATGACGCCATAGTCAACTCCTATGAGGCTACCTTTACGATGACGTCAGCCGTTTCCGGAGAGTTGCGCGTGCATAAATCCGTGGCTGTCCTGAATGAAGACGGAGTCGGGAGTGCGATCTTCGGGGAATATACGGACTCGTTCACGGAACTGGCTTCCTTCAGCGGGTCGGTCACTCCGCTCGGAGGAAAAAAGACCAAGCTGAAGAACAAGGACTTGATTTCGATACCCCAGATGTCCGGTCTCGTCGATGATAACATCCTCTTCGCTTATTCTCCGTCTGCATCTTATCCGTTCGTGGTGGAGTATGATTACGTCATAAAATTCAAGAAGGGAATCATTTCGTTCCCTACATTCTTTCCGGTGGAAACGGACAAAGTGCTTGTGAAGGACGCTTCCTTCACTCTTTCCGTCCCTTTCGGTACCGAGATATCCTACTGCTCCAGCAAGTTCGACTACTCGCGCGAGGATCCTGTAGACAAGACTGTCCATAAGTGGTCGCTCAAAGATTTCCAGCCGCTGGTCGACGAGGCCAACATGCCGGATTATTTGGAACTCCTTCCTTATGTCTATTCGTCTCCTATAGATTTTACCTACGGAGGATATTCCGGAAACCAGAAAGACTGGGCGTCTTTCGGCAAGTGGATATACGCTCTGGGAGAGGGTAGGGATGTGCTGCCTGAGGCGACCGTCGCAAAGGTCAAGGATATGACTTCCGGCTGCAAGACCGATTTCGAGAAAGTGAAGGTCCTCTATGATTATCTCAGGAAGACCACCAGATACGAGAATATTTCCCTCGGCATCGGCGGTATGCAGCCTATAGAAGCCTCCAAGGTAGATTCCCGCGGCTTCGGAGACTGCAAGGCCCTTTCCAACTATATGAAAGCCCTGCTTGCTTCGGCCGGAATTGACTCCCGGTATTACCTTATAAGCACGCACCGCAAGAAGCTGCTTCCGGGATATGTGGCCACCCAGTTCAACCATATCATGCTGGCTGTCCCTCTCAAGGAAAAGAATGATACTCTCTGGCTCGAATGTACCAATCCGGCCTATCCTATCGGATACAGGCATTCGGATTGCGCCGGCCATGACGTGCTTCTGATCGAGGAAGGCGAAGGAAAGCCGGTCACTATCCCGTCTTATCCTGACAGCCTCAGCAGGATGGAGCGTAACGTCGAAGTCTTCCTTTCTTCCGACGGATCTGCAAGTCTGAAGACAAGGGTTTCGAGGTATCTGGATTATGTCGAAAGCTATATCAATTTCGAAGACCTCTCTCCCGAGAAGCAGAACAAGAAGCTGTCTTCCAACATGAAACTGCATCCGGAATCGTTGAAGATACTTTCCGTCAGGAACAATTTCAACGATTATGCCCTTCATGGCAAAGACTACTGCCCTGAGGTCCATATCGATTTCACCATGCAGTCCTCGACATATGCCAACAGGAGCAACGGAGACAGGCTTTTCGTACCTGTGAACCCTATCTTCCTGGCTTTGTCCACCCAGAGGGCCAAGAGAGTCAATGACATCGTGATAGACGAACCTTTCGCATATCTGGACTCCATCAGGGTACATCTTCCGGCAGGATATGAAGTCGAGAATGTACCTGAGCCGGTGAATCTCGAGGACTCCTGGGGAACATATTCCTCGGTAGTAAGACAGGAGGGGGACTGCGTCGTGATAAGGCAGGCGCTGAATATCAGACCGTGCCGTCGCGAGGCCTCGTATTATGATACCTTCAGGGCTTTCTGCCGCAAAGTCAACAAAGCCTACGACGCATCATTCGTCATCAGAAAAAGCAATTAAACCGTAGTTTTTGCTATCTTTGCACTGTATGACAAATTTAGCGACAGGTTTTCTCGGACATCCGGTATTCAGCCTCGTATCCCACGTTGCTGCGGATATGGGCGTAAGGGCCTTCGTGATCGGAGGCTATGTCCGCGACTGTTTCCTCGGACGTTCAAATGACGACATAGACATCGTGGTGGAGGGCAGCGGAATCGCCCTCGCCGAGGCGGTTGCCGATTACGTGCGGAAGCATGAAAAAGCCTACTGCAAGGTGTCCGTGTTCAGGAATTTCGGCACTGCGATGCTGAAGTACAAGGGTACGGAGATCGAATTCGTCGGCGCCAGGAAGGAGTCATATGAGCGCAACTCCAGAAAACCGATTGTCGAAGACGGCACTCTCGAGGACGACCAGAAACGCCGAGACTTCACCATCAACGCCATGGCATTCAGCCTGCAGAAAGATGATTTCGGCGCATTGGTGGACCCGTTCGGCGGTATCCGCGACCTCGATGCCGGGATCATAAGGACGCCCCTCGACCCGGAAGTCACATACAGCGACGACCCTCTGCGCATGCTGCGGGCCATCCGTTTCGTCGCCAAGCTCAGCACGCCGGAACGCCAGTTCTCCATCGTCCCGGAGTCTATCGAGGCGATGCGCCGGATGAAGGACCGCATGACCATACTGTCGAAAGAAAGGATTGCCGAAGAACTGAACAAGATTCTGGTGACTCCGAAACCTTCGATCGGTTTCCGTCTGCTCGACGAGACCGGCCTGCTGGATTACATTCTCCCGCAACTGAGCAAGCTCAAGGGCGTCGAGACCATCGACGGAAGGGGACATAAGGACATATTCTCGCATACGATACAGGTCGTCGACAATGTCGCCGAACTCGATTCCGAGCCGAATCTGTGGCTCCGCTGGGCTGCTCTCCTGCATGATATCGGAAAGCCTCAGAGCAAGCGCTGGGACCCGGCCGTCGGCTGGACTTTCCATGGCCATGAGGTCATTGGCGCGCGAATGGTTCCGAAGATTTTCGATTCTCTGAGGATGCCTCTGAACGAGAAGATGAAATATGTCCAGAAGCTGGTCGGACTGCACCACAGGCCGATCGCTCTGGTCGATGAAGAAGTGACGGACTCGGCGGTCAGACGTCTGCTGTTCGATGCCGGGGACGAGATCGACGATCTCATGACCCTTTGCAGCGCCGACATTACGTCGAAGAATCCGGTGAAGGTCGCGAAGATACGTAAGAACTTCGAGCTGGTCAGCCGTAAACTGGTCGAGGTCGAGGCGAAGGATGCAATCCGCAACTGGAAGAATCCTATTACCGGAGAGTACGTCATGGAGGTGTACGGCATCGGGCCGTGCAACATTATCGGCATGATAAAAGAAAGAGTCAAGAACGCGGTGCTGGACGGGGTCATAGAGAACAATTTCGAGGCTGCGGATAAATTCATGAGAGAGATTGCACCGGAGTACGGACTCGTTGCAGTCAAATGATTACCGACCGTTTCATAAATTACATCGCTTCGGTGCGCAGGTATTCTCCCCGTACCCTGACTGTCTACAGGGATGTGCTGGACAGGTTCGTCAGGTATTCCTGCGGAGATGAGGTGTCGGATGAGGATATCTGCAAGGCCATGAATCCGGTCGCACTGCGTAATTATGAGGTCTACTTGATGGACGGATGCTCTGACGGGGCGAAGACGGTCAATCAGCATCTTTCTGTCCTGAGCAGTTTCGGGCGTTATCTCATGAAGGAGGGCCTGATCCAGGTCAACCCTGCCAGGACGGTCAGCCGGCCCAAGGTGGAGAAAAGGCTGCCTGAATTCTTCCGGGAAAGCTCCATGAAGGAGTATTTCGACAAGACTGACTTCTATGCTTCGGAGGAAAATACGAACTGGGAGAAACGTATGCGAAGACTCGTCATATCAATACTTTACGGTACAGGAATCAGGCGGGCGGAGCTTATCGGTCTAGATGTTTCGTCTGTGGATTTTGCGCGAAATGTGATTCATGTGTTGGGTAAGGGGGATAAAATGCGTGAAATTCCGATTATTTCTTCTCTTTCTCGTGAAATTTTTTTATATTTACAAGCAACAGAATCGATGATGGGTGAAAGGACTGCTGAAGATCCTCTGCTTGTCACGGAAAAAGGCCGGAGGCTTTACCCGATGGCTGTGCAAAGGATAATCAGTCAGGAGCTGGGAGCGGTTGACTCCATTTCTGGAAAGAAATCGCCACATATGCTCAGGCACACTCTTGCGACAGAGTTGCTGGATAATGGGGCTGATTTGAATTCCATAAAGGAACTTCTCGGACATTCGTCCCTCGCCGCCACTCAGGTTTACACTCATAATTCGATCGAAAAACTTAAACAAGTGTATAACCGCGCCCATCCAAGGGCTAAAAGAGGAGGTAACAATGGAGATTAGAGTACAATCCATCAAGTTCAATGCGGATCAGAAACTTCTCGATTATGTCGATAAGAAAGTTGCCAGACTTGAAAAGTTCGATGACAGGATAACCAGCGTTGAAGTTGCGCTGGCTCTGATGGAAAAACCTGATAACAAAAGCGCTAAGATCCAGGCCCATGTTCCGGGCGAGAATCTCGTGATAGAAAGGACTGCAAGGACGTTTGAGGAGGCTATCACCGAGTGCGTGGATCTCATGAAAGAAAAAATGGTAAGAAACAGGGAAAAACGCAATAACGAATAATCCTAGATTCATAATGTAAACTTAAGGCCGGAGTTGATACTCCGGCTTTTTTTTGTAACTTTGAAATCTGATATAATTGAGATATGGCCAGACAGGCAGGATATCAGGCAGCCGAGGCTACCTGCAGAAAAATAATCGAAGACGCTCGTAACGGCGTCTTCAGTCCTGTGTATCTGCTTATGGGCGAGGAGCCGTACTATGCAGAGAAGGCTTGCGACGCAATTGTCGAATATGCTCTTTCCGACAGCGAGAGAGATTTCAACCAGACAGTATTCTACGGACTTGATTCGGATGCCGGTACGATAGCGTCCGAGGCTCGTCTTTATCCTATGATGGCCGAGAGAAGGCTGGTCGTAGTACGTGAGGCCCAGAACATGAAATCTCTGGAAGAACTTGCGGTCTATTGCGAGGAGCCGATGGATTCGACAGTCCTTGTCGTCCTGATGCATGGGGACAAGGCCGACAAGAGGAAAGCATTTTACAAAAACGTAGTCAAGAACGGCGTGGTGCTCGAGTCGCCGGCTGTCAAGGATTACGAGGTCGACGGATGGATAGTATCCTATTACAGAAGCAGGGGACTGAGCATAGCTCCGGATGCGGCCGTACTTCTCGGAGAATCCGCTGGCGCCGACCTGGGCAAGATCGTGGTCGAGACCGAAAAGATGCTGAAGAATCTTCCGGAGGGTACTACAACGGTAACGGCAGCTGATGTCGAGAAGAATGTGGGTGTAAGCCGTCAGTTCAGTGTTTTCGAGCTTACCAAGGAACTGTCTCTCCATAACGCCGCAAAGGCTCTCAGGATAGCCACATATATAGGCAGCAGCCCTAGGTTTGCCATGCCTATGGTGACAGCAGCCCTGTTCAACCATTTCTACAGGATATTAAAGTACGAGGCCGTGCTTATGAAGAATCCGCGTCCTGACAATGATGTCAAGAGCGCCGTACTCGGAGTGAATCCTTATTTCTTCCGCGAGTATGATACAGCCGTGATTAATTATCCTGTAGGGAAGTGCCTGAGGATAATGTCTCTTCTGGAAGAGTATGATTATAAGGGCAAAGGCGGGGATGCGGGCGAGGCAACTCCGGAGCAGATGCTTATGGAGCTTGTCTCTAAGATATTGAATTAATTTAAAAATATATTGTATTTCGATAAATTTTATCTATTATTGCATAAAATTTATATTCGTAGAAAGATATGGGAATAATTACGTGTACAGACATCTGTAAGAATTTCGGGGAGAAGGTCGCTCTCGACCATGTCTCCGTCGATATTCCGAAAGGTCAGATTTTCGGCCTCCTAGGCCCTAACGGAGCAGGCAAGACCACCCTGATCCGTATCATTAACAGAATAACTATCCCGAATGGCGGTACCGTACTTTTCGACGGGCGTCCTATCACCCAGAAGGATGTCGAGAAGATAGGATATCTTCCTGAGGAGCGAGGCCTTTACCGCAAGATGGAAGTAGGCGACCAGGCCATGTACCTGGCCCAGCTTAAGGGTATGTCTTATAAAGATGCCCAGAAGGCTCTCAAGGAGTGGTTCGTAAGGTTCGGAATCCAGGACTGGTGGAAAAAGAAAGTCGAGGAGCTCTCCAAAGGTATGGCGCAGAAGGTACAGTTCATCACGACCGTCGTGCATAAGCCGTCGCTGATGATACTTGACGAACCTTTCTCCGGCTTCGACCCTGTCAATGCCGAACTTATCAGGAAAGAGATCCTCAGGCTCAAGGACGAGGGCGCCACTATTGTGCTCTCTACGCATAACATGGAATCTGTGGAGACTCTCTGCGACAATATAGCCCTTATCAACAAGTCAAAGCTCGTCATCTCCGGAGGCGTGAACGATATACGCCACCGTTACGGAAACAACAATATCGAGCTTATCTATACTTCTGATTCTGCTATCCAGCCGGTGGAAGGCCTTTACGGCATTCTTTCCGATGTGGAGAATTCCGGCCGTCATACTGCGGTGCTGAATATCGGCGAGGGGGTTACCAACAATGATGTGCTTTCATCAATCATTTCAAATGGCGCTTCCGTCAATTCCTTCAAGGAGCTGATCCCGCGCATGAACGACATTTTCATTAAACTTGTAACGGAGGGTTAGCCATGAATCTCAAGACAATAGGCACGATCATATCAAAGGAATACTTGACCCGTGTCAAGAAGAAATCATTCCTTATCACAACATTCGTAGTTCCTGTCCTTTTCGCCGCGTTCTTCGTGGTGATGGAACTCATAATACTCAAATCCACGGACGACCGCAGCCAGGTCGTGGCCGTAGTCGACCAGTCCGGAATTTGTATGCCTTATCTCGATTCCGTCGAGAACAAGAGTTTCCTGGATTTCTCCAGCGCTAATCCTGATTCCCTGAAACTTCAGCTGGATGAACTGGAGCTTGACGGAATGGTGCTCATAGCTCCTCTGGATTCCGCCACCATGGGCACATCCGTCCATATCTATTCCAAGAAGCCTCTGGGAGTGGACTTCAGCTCTCTCGTCGAGTCCAAGGTGGAGGATGCAGTCGAGGATTACAGGATCGACAGCTATGATATCGATAATCTTGCCGGGATAATGGAAGAGATCCACTTCGATGCTCCGGTCAAGGAATATACGATCGATGAAGACGGTAACGAGACCGTTTCCGAGTCAAGTATCTATATGATAGTCTCCATCATACTGGGAATGGTAATCTTTATGTTCATTACCATGTTCGGAGGTTCGATCATGTCGAGCGTCATAGAGGAGAAGGCCAGCAGGGTAGTAGAAGTGCTGATTTCTTCAGCCAAGGCTACCGAGCTGATGTTCGGAAAGATCATCGGAGTCGCTCTGATGGCGCTGACCCAGTTCCTTCTCTGGATCATCCTTACTATTGTGCTTGTCACCGCCGTGAGCGCCGTAGCCGGTTCGTCGATGATGGCCGGTTCGGATGCCGCCGAGATCATGGAGATGGTCAAAGGCACCGGTGGAGTGGAAGGCTTGGATATGGCTTCCATGACTGAGGACAGCGATATCGCCGTAGTTCTCTCGACCCTTGCGAATATCCCTTGGGGAACGCTCGTGACTTCGTTCCTTATCTACTTCATTCTCGGATATCTGCTCTATGCATCCCTCTATGCCGCTATCGGAGCGTCTGTAGAGAATGTCGAGGATTCCCAGCAGCTCCAGCTGCCTGTCACGGTTCCTCTTATGATAGGTTACATGATCGTGTTCATGGCTTTCAGAAGTCCGGACAGTCCGGCCGTATTCTGGGGCTCCATGGTTCCGTTCACTTCTCCTATCGTGATGCTTGCCCGTATCCCGTACGGCGTTCCGTTCTGGCAGCTCGCCCTGTCAATCGGCCTGCTTTTGCTGACGTTCATCGGATGCGCGTGGGCTTCTGCCAAGATTTATAAAGCCGGAATCCTTATCTTTGGAAAGAAAGCTTCCTTTAAAGATATGTGGAAGTGGCTGAAACAGAAATAATTATTTATGAAGAAACTTCTTTTCATCACTCTGCTTGCCGTCACCCTCTGCGGGTGCCGGCAGCAGTTCGTCTGGGAACGTACCGCGATGGACGGATCCAGGACCGGAGTGCAGGCTTGTTCTGCATCTGATGTTGCCGAGAAACTCGGCACATACTCCGACGGAGTCTATACCGCACCTGACGGAAAAGTTTTCTCGGAGGGTTGTACCCCTGAGGTCGCCAGGATTCTTCTTGAATCCCAGGAGACAATGGCGGATCTCAAGACTGTAATCGCCAGAAGTACAAGAGCCATGGTGACCTCATATCCGGAGTGCGAACTCGGAGACTGGTTCATCGACGAACTTATGCGCGCTGCGGAGAGGAAATCCGGCAAGAAGGTCGATATCGGAATCACCAACTTCGGTGGAATCCGGGTGGACATGCCGGAAGGAGTTGTCCTCAAGGACGATATAATGTCGATGTTCCCGTTCAAGAACAATCTCTGTTATCTGGAACTCTACGGACGCGATATCAGAGTCATACTTGAGCAGCTGGCCTCGACCTCGTGGCAGGTTGTAGGCGGGGCGCGCTGCGTAGTCCGCAACAAAGTTCTGGAATCTGTGGAGATCGGGGGAGAACCTCTCGACGATGACAAGATTTACGGGGTGGCTACGATTTCGTTCCTGCTTGACGGAGGCGACGGCCTGCGAATTGCGAAGAATGCCGTGCGTCTGGACATTTATGATGAGTATATCCTCGATGTCATGATGCCTTATGTCGAGAGTCTGACTGCCGCCGGAAAGCCGATCGAGTATCAGACAGACGGAAGGATCACCATCATCAACGACGGGGAAAAAGAGACCCTGAGGAGGTAAGACCATGAGAAAGTTAATTTATATCGCGCTGGCTCTCGCCCTTGCTGCCTGCCAGCCTGCACACAGACTTGTAATTCTCCATGTCAATGATACCCACAGCCATTTCGAGCCTGTCCGCAGTGGTGAGGAAGCCGGTTTGGGCGGTGTTATTGAAAGGGCCGCATACATAGACAGTGTCCGCGCGGCCGAAGGTGCTGAGAACGTGCTTCTGCTGCATGCCGGAGACTTCAGCCAGGGCACTTCGTATTTCACTGTTCTCGGAGGAGACCTCGAAATCGCGACCATCAATGCGATGGGTTACGATGCCATCACTCTCGGGAACCACGAGTTCGACAACGGAATTGAGGAGCTTGCCCGCCGTATGAGCATGGTAAAATGCCCTGTAGTGTGCGCAAGCTACGATTTCTCTTCGTTCGATCTCGGCAAGTATGTCAAGCCTTATGCTATCGTCGAGAAAGCCGGGATGAAGATAGGAATAATCGGTCTGCTGACAGACCTTACCAGGGTGATCGACAGGACTATCGCCGACAGGATGCCTAAGCTCGACGATGTCGAAGAGGCAAACAAATGGGCCAAGTATCTCAAGGAGGAAGAAAAATGTGACCTGGTCATCGCACTGACACATATCGGATATGAGGGCGAATCATTCACCGATCCGATATTCGTCACCAAGACCAGGAATATCGACCTCGTGGTGGGAGGCCACTCCCATACTTTCCTGGAGAAGATGGAATCGGCAAGGAACCTTGACGGCAAGAAGATTCCTATCGTCCAGGACGGATGCTGGGGCCTTTATATGGGAAAAATCGAAGTCAGGAAATAATCATATCCTCGGGGATATGATCTTACATAGCTGTTCGAGATAAAGACGGTCGGTCTCGTCAAAGGTTGCGAGATCCTTGCTGTCGATATCGAGGACAGCTATTACTTTATCGTCTCTGAGCACTGGGACCACTATCTCGGAACGTGAAATGCTGCTGCAGGCGATATGGCCGGGAAAATGCTCGACATCTGGTACGACTACGGTCTCCTTGCGCTCCCATGCCGTTCCGCAGACTCCCTTCCCGAAAGGGATGGTATAGCAGGCAACAGGCCCCTGGAACGGTCCGAGATGCATCTTGCCGTCATTTCCTACCGTGTAGAATCCGGTCCACCAGAAACCGAATGCGGAGGCGATGGCTGCGGAGGTGTTTGCCATGACTGCGACAGGGTTGTCTACTCCTTCTGTAAGGCTGTCGACCTGCTTGATCAGGTCTTCGTATATTTCTTTCTTATTCATGTTTTTCTTTTATAAGGCCCGGAATCGAGAGATCCCTCGGCTGTAGTACATATTTTGTCGTATTGTTGCGCAGGTGCTCCTTCAGCGGCATCCTGTCGTTTCGGGCGGTTTCAGCAAGAGCTCCGATATCGCCCGAATTCCCGCAGTCGAAGATAAGTCCGACCTTGAGGTCCGGAAAACTGGTAAGCATGCTGTAGTCTCCGTTGCTGTCGCCGGCGACCAGGATAGGACTCATGCCTCCGTGCTGAGGCGCCATCATAGTGCGGATGCAGTCCGTCTTCCCTTCTTTGTATGACTGCGGATAGCCCGGATCATACGCAATGTCGATAGTGCAGTCCTCATGGGTCATCAACCTGAGTCCGAATACATGGTCATCCTTTATTCCGAGATCGTATTTCGGATCGCAGGCCATGCCCTCGACGATCTCTTCCATCGAGGCCGAGCAGATATAGACGTCGATCCCGTTGTCGGTCAGAGTCGTATAGAGGTTCTGAAGCTCGGGAGTCAGGGCAAGCCCTCTGCTGACCGTGGCATCCATCCCACCGCTTCTCCATGTTTCTTCCCGGAAGGTCCCGTCGGCCGTAGCGTGCGAGGCGGCTTTACGGGAAAGCGTCCGGAGTCCGGCTTTCGTGTATCCGGTAAAGAGAGTCTCGAACCACAGGCAGCTGGTGCCGTAATCGACTGTGTCGTCGATGCCCAGGGCCATGTTCCAGAAACATGTGCGCAGGTCTTCGAATTCAGGCATGTCCCGGAAGTCTTTCCGGCCATACATGGCGGCGTAGTCTTCGGCGAAGCGTCTGGCGAGGCTGCGGACCGTGACAGAATCCTTGGGTCCGGTCACTGGAATCAGCATGTCCGGATCCGGAATTACCGAACAGAAGACAGATTCGCTTTCTTCCGGAGTAAAGCCGAACTTGAGGTTGTCCAGCATATAATAGACCAGAGTGTAGGAAATATCTCCCAGTACTGTCGTATTGTCGTAGTCGAAAACGGCATACGGACGGCAGTCGGGATCGTAGCCGGGCGAAGATGAACCGTATTGCGCTATCAGCTCTGACAGGGCGTCATAGACTTCCGGAGACCAGTTGCCCTTGTCCAGTCTTTCCGGATTGGAGCATCCGGCTGCGACAAGTGCGGCGACAACGAGCAGAAACTTCCTCATCTGTTATAGATTATTATCGAAATACTCTGTCACCTTGTCCATGAGATGGACTCTGGTCTTTCCGGTCATGTTGTGCTCGGAAAGAGGATATGGGAAGTAGTCCAGCTGGACGTTCGCATCGATGCAGGCGCGGACGAAGTTGAGGCTGTGCTGCCATACGCAGGTATTGTCAATCGCTCCCTGACAGATAAGCAGCTTGCCTTTGAGGTCCTTGGCCTTGTCTATGAGACTTGTCTCGCGGAATCCTTCAGGATTGGTGGCTTCGGTTTCCATGTATCTTTCTCCGTACATTACTTCATACCATTTCCAGTCGATCACCGGACCTCCGGCGACAGCGACCTTGAATACGTCCGGATAAGTAGTAATAAGGGATATGGTCATGAAACCGCCGTAACTCCAGCCATGAACTCCTATCCTGTCGGCATCGACGTATGGCAGGGATTTCAGCATCTTGACGCCTTCAATCTGGTCGGCCATCTCGGCCTGGCCGCAGTGGCGGTGGATAGCCTGCTCGTACTCCAGGCCGCGGTTTTCCGTACCTCTGTTGTCCTGGGCATAGACGATATAGCCTCTCTGGGCCATGAGATATTCCCAGTATCTGATCTCTCCAAGCCAGGAGTCGCGTACCATCTGGGAGTGAGGACCTCCGTAGACATATACGACCACAGGATATTTCTTTTCCGGATCGAAGTCCAGCGGCTTGAGCAGTCTGTAGTAGTTGTCGTATCTGCCGTCGGCGCTCTTGACCGAACCGAAGTCGACTTCTACGTTGGCGTAGTCCCTAAGCGGATTGTCCATCCGGAACGAGAGCTTTTCTTTTCCGTCAGACAGATTGACCAGTCTTGCGGCGAGAGGAAGGTCGACGGAGGACCATATGTCCAGGAGCCATTTTCTGTCACGGCTGATCAGCGGTTCATGCCAGCCGGCGCCGGCGGTCAGTCTTTCAGGCTTTCCGAATCTGGTGCTGTTGGCCGAAATGCCTTTCCGTCCCTTGTAGTCCTTGTATGAAAGGCGGAAAAGGTGGTTCTCGACAGGTGAAACCTCTGCCGAGGTATAATAAATATAGTCTTTGTCGATACCGTACAGGGCTACGTCTGCATCGACTGCGGTGATCCTCCTGACAGTGCCGAGAGTGTCGCAGAGATAAAGATTCTTGTAGCCGTCGCGGTTGGACGTGCGGTAGATGAAGTGCGAATTCTGCCCTATGAATCGCAGAGGATCCACGTTCTCGACATACTTGTCGTTATCCTCGGTAAGGATGGTCCTGACGAAGGAACCGTCTGCCGCCTTGTACTGGTTGAGGCGCATATGCTTCTGGCTTCTGTCCAGAACCATTATGAATATGTACCTGCTGTCCGGGGACCAGCTGACGTTGGTCAGATAGCGGTCTTCTCCGAAGTCGGTGACCTTCACTTCCACGGTAGATTCGTCGGCTGTATTGAATATGCGGAGGGTGACTCTTTCGGAGTCCATTCCGTTCATCGGGTATTTGATGGGCTTGAGGGTGCCGGTGCGCGTCGTTATGTCCAGAAGCGGGAAAGTCGTGACGAGGCTTTCGT
This sequence comes from Bacteroidales bacterium WCE2008, assembly GCA_900167925.1. NCBI lineage: Bacteria > Pseudomonadati > Bacteroidota > Bacteroidia > Bacteroidales > Bacteroidales bacterium WCE2008. The sequence continues at coordinate 434,466 of FUZM01000002.1, read as the reverse complement.
CGTTGCGGTAGTAGGCGAGTCTGGTCTTGTCCGGCGACCAGAAGGTCCCGGCATTGATGCCGAATTCGTTTCGGGAGACTATCTGACCGTAGGTGATTTCTGGACTTTCGGATTCGGCGACTATATGTCTGTTGCCTTCGCTGTCAAGATAGTACAGGCTCCGGCCTTCGGTGAATTCGCATGGTTCTTCGCGTTGCCCGGAGAAGTCGATGCCTTCTTCCTTCAGCTGCAGCAGCAGATTGCTGACAGTGTCCGAGGATATTGACGGGTAGAGACTTCTTTCAAGGACGGCTTCTTCCATCGTAAGAAGCTTGCCTCCTGGGTTGGATGCCGGATGCTTCTTGATCAGACCCGGCTGGGCGTAGGACATTGTTGCGGCCAGTATAGGCAGCAGTGCTAGTGTGTAGTATTTGTTCATATTTTATCTGGAAGGTTCGGAAACTGATATTATTCTGTCGACTATCGTCTTTTCCATGCCTCTCCAAGGGAGGGCGCCGAGATATTCCTTGTAGTGGACTTCGACGTGTTTTCCGCTACATCTCATAAGGGAGTCGGCAACTGCCGGGTTCTCGCAGGAGAATTCGAATACATAGGAGCCCAGCGCCTGGTCTGTCGCTCCGGCGTTGGCGGCGCCTTTGAATCCGGCCTGGATCAGCCTGCCTTCGTAGGTCTTGAAGATATAGCCTTTCAACATGAACTGGTTGAGTTCTCCGGCTTTCACGCCGTCTCCGAATACATAGAAGAATCTGATGTAGAAGAAGATGCCCAGTACAATGACGAGAATTATACTCAGGAAAGAAATCACTTTGCTTTTAGTACTCATGATATATGTATTGTTAGAAATACTAGCCGCAAATTTAATATTTTAGGAGCACAAAAAAAAGGAACTGCCGATGCAGTTCCTTGTCTTCGCTGGGCGCCTTGCGGCAACCCTTGTACTGGGTAGGAGAATCGAACTCCTATTGCGAGATTGAGAATCTCGAGTACTAACCGTTATACGAACCCAGCATGTTTCCCGAATGGGATTGCAAAGATAGGCAAAAATCTTTTCGCTGCAAATTTTTTTGCTTAAATTTGTCGAAATTTATTCAAAATATGACACTGATCAAATCCATTTCCGGAATCCGCGGCACTATAGGCGGTAATCCAGGTGAAGCACTGACACCAATCGACATTGTAAAATTTACCTATGCATATTGCTCAAAACTGCGCGAGCGAAAACCGAAGCCTAATAACGGGTCGAAGTATAAGGTCGTTGTAGGAAAGGACGCCAGAATGTCCGGAGAAATGGTTGAGCAGCTCGTCTGCGGAACTCTCGTCTCTTGTGGCGTGGACGTTGTCAAAGCCGGTTTCGCTTCGACTCCTACCACAGAGATGGCTGTAGTATTCGCCAATGCGGACGGCGGCATCATCCTTACCGCTTCCCATAACCCTAAGCAGTGGAATGCCCTCAAGCTTCTCAACGAGAAGGGCGAGTTCCTCAATGCTGCAGAAGGCCAGGCCATACTTGACTGCGCAGAGAGCGGAGAATTCGATTTCGCTCCGGTAGACGAACTGGGCCATATCACAGAGCATGATTTTACAGATGAACATATACAGGCCGTCCTCGACCTTAAGGCCGTGGATGAGGAGGCTGTCCGCAATGCCCATTTCAAGGTAGTTGTGGATGCGGTCAACTCTGTCGGCGGAATTATAATGCCTCGTCTTCTCGAGAGGATGGGCGTAGAGTGTATCTGCATCAACGGCGAGCCTACCGGAAACTTCGCCCATAACCCGGAGCCGCTTCCTAAGAACCTCGTAGAGCTTTGCGATACCGTCGTCCGCGAGAAAGCGGATCTCGGCGTTTCTGTCGACCCGGATGTCGACAGGCTTGCTTTCATCTGCGAGAACGGAGAGCCTTTCGTTGAGGAATATACCCTCGTGAGCGTTGCCGATTACCTTTTCTCAAGGGCTGCTAAGATTGCCGAGACTACTGGCTGCACCCTCGAAGAGGCTACAGCCCCTTATGCGCCGGTTTCATGTTCAAACCTCTCTTCTTCCCGCGCGCTTCGCGACGTGACGGAAAAATGGGGCGGAACCTATTTCGCTTCTGCAGTAGGCGAGGTCAACGTGACAACCCTCATGCATGCTAAGAAAGCCCTTATCGGTGGCGAGGGCAACGGAGGAGTTATCTATCCTGCCATCCATTCCGGCCGTGACGCCATGGTCGGCGTAGCTCTTTTCTTGAGCAATCTCGCCAACAAGAAGATCAGCGTCTCTGCTCTCAAGAAGACCTATCCTGAGTATTTCATCGCCAAGAACAAGATCGAGCTCTCCGACAAGGGACTTATCGACAAGATTCTCGGCGAACTCAAGAAGATCTATGCCAACGAGAATGTCAATGATATCGATGGCGTAAAGATCAGCTTCGAGAGCAAGAAGCAGTGGGTGCACCTCCGCAAGTCAAATACGGAACCTATCATCCGTATCTATTCAGAGGCACAGACAATGGCCGAGGCCGAGGCTCTCGGTAACGAGGTCATAGCTGTCGCCAATAAGATAATCGGATAATGTTCAGCTTCAGGACGACCCCTCTGGAAGACCAGCTCGACAAGGCCTTGCTTGACGGCAAGGTCGGCTGCTTCTGCACCCAGAACTGCTGGGACACGGCCCATGACCGTTATATGTACCAGCTGTTCCAGGAGCGCGGCAATCTGGAGATAGTCTTCAATCCGAGGGATGCCGAGCTTACTCCGGGTACCAACCATATTGCGTTCGATCTCGAGTCCATAAGGCCGCTCAGCGCCGTGGTCGTCGAGATCCAGGACGTCGGTTCGAGGTACTTCAACTATACGAAGGATGTCTTCAGGCTCATGTCCATGATGGACAGCCTCGGAGAGGAGTCTCCGGCCCTGTATGTCGTCGATCATATGAACCCTGCCGGCCGGGTCGTCGAAGGTACCATACCTTCGGGCCCGGGGGAGGAGTTCGTTCCGAAGGTGGCCCATCGTCATGGACTCACTCTCGGAGAATTATGTAACCTTTATTATTCGGAGATCGGGGCTAAGTTCCCGCTCCATATAATCTCGGCCCTGGCGACCGAGTCAAATATCCAGTTGTTGCCGTGGACTATCGCGCCGGCATCGGATATTCCTGGCATGTTTACATGCTATATGTATAGCGGAGGCGGTCTGTGGAACAATACTTCCATAACTCCGGCAATCGGAACCGCGCGTCCGTATGAGTATATCGGAGCTCCGTTCATCAAGCCGCAGATGGATACTCTGCCGGTTCCCGAAGGAGCGCTGATGAGGACCTGTACCTTTACTCCTTCGACCGGAAAGTATGAGGGCCAGAGGTGCTATGGTTACCAGATAATGCTTCTTCCGGGAGCGGAATACCATAGTCTGCTGCATACTCTGCAGCTTATGCGGTTTTTCCTCGGCCGTTATTCCCAGTTCGAACTGGAGGACGGCTTCAGCAGAAAGCTCGCGGATCCTGTGCTGGAGGATTATCTCAAGGGCGAGATTTCGTTTCAGGATGCCAAGGAGCATGTCAAGCTGGAGGAGCAGAAGTGGATCAGGAAAGCCAAGCGCTTCTCGCTTTACGATGACCAGCCCGTCAGAATGAAATAATTCATTACATCATAACACTTTATGCTAATCACCAGGACTATTGCGTCTGTACTCGCGCTTTCTATGGCGTGGGCGCTGGATGCCAAGTCTCCCGTCGTGAACGACTGGGAGAACCCTCAAGTATTCGAAATCAATAAGGAACCGGGGCACTCTACTTATGTCCCTTATGCTTCCGTCGGGGAAATGAAGGCCGATCCGGCGTATAAGAAGGCCTGGATCAGGACGGAAAGTTCCAGAGTCCGGCTTCTGAACGGAATATGGAAGTTCAACTGGGTGCGCCAGCCGTCGGAACGTCCGGTGGATTTCTATAAGCCCGGATATGATGTCTCCCTGTGGGACGATATCGAGGTTCCTTCCAACTGGGAGATGCATGGATATGGTACTCCGATATATACAAACGTGACTTATCCTTTCGCTCCGGAACCTCCGTTCATCCGGTCGGCGCCCGGGTTTACTTTGGAACAGGAGCCTAATGCGGTAGGTTCATACCGCAAGGATTTCACTATCCCTGAGGACTGGAACGGAAAGCAGATTTTTATCCATTTCGACGGCGTCTACAGCGCTTTCTATCTCTGGATCAACGGAAGCAAGGTCGGTTACAGCCAGGATTCCTGCACCGATGCCGAGTTCGATATAACAAAATATGTCCGGAAGGGGACAAATACTCTTGCGGTCGAGGTCTATCGCTGGTGCGACGGTTCTTATCTCGAGGATCAGGATATGTTCCGTCTCAGCGGAATCCACCGCGATGTCTATCTTTTCGCGACTCCAAAGGTCCGTCTGAGGGATGTCTACCTGACAAGCGCGGTTTCTGGCGACCTCTCGGAGGCGACGATGAATGTCCGTGCCAAGGTCCATAACTATGGAGGCCGGACTGATGGTTCCAGGCTCATGGTTACGCTGACCGATGATCATGATGGCGTCGTCTCTAAAGTCGAGCTGCCGGTCGGGGCTGTCGCCGCGGGCGGAGAGGCCGTCATCGAAGGAAGTATTGCCGTCGCTGACCCGAGGCTGTGGTCGGCGGAGATCCCGGAGCTGTACAGTGTCGATTTCGAGCTGGTTGATGCGGAGGGGAAGACTCTCGAGGCTACTACCCAGCGTTATGGTTTCAGGAAGATAGAGGTCCGGGACCGTAAGGTGTATATAAACAATAGTCTGGTCTATTTCAAAGGTGTCAATCGTCACGAGACTCATCCTGAGTTCGGAAAGGCCATCCCGGTCGAGTCTATGATAGAGGACATACTGCTTTTCAAGAAGAATAATATCAATACGGTCCGTACCAGTCATTATCCGAACGATCCTAAGATATATGCCCTTTTCGATTATTATGGAATCTATGTGATGGATGAGGCTAATCTGGAGTGCCATGGATTGTGGTCTATCTCCGGTAATCCTCTCTGGGAGCCTGCTTATGTGATGCGTCAGATTCGTATGGTCGAGAGAGACAAGAACCATCCGGGCGTCATTTTCTGGTCTATGGGTAATGAGTGCGGCCGCAAGGAAGCGACCAATTTCAAGGCTTGCTATAAGGCTATAAAGGCTTTGGATGACCGTCTTGTGCATTATGAGGGCTCCAGCGATCCGGCAGATGTCTATTCCCGTATGTATCCGTCCATCCAGGATTGCGAGTCTCTTGACAAGAACAGCGATCCGCGTCCTTTCTTTATCTGCGAGAATACCCATGCTATGGGTAATGCGATCGGCAATCTCAAGGAGTATTGGGATCTTATCGAGAGTTCCGGAAGGATGATCGGGTCATGTGTATGGGACTGGGTAGACCAGGGGCTTAATATGCCCGGGGAGCCTGAGGATAGTTATTATTTCGGCGGTTCTTTCGGGGACCATCCGAATGATTTCAATTTCTGCTGCAATGGCATTGTGACTCCGGACAGGGACGAGACTCCTAAGCTTGCCCAGGTCAAGAAGGTGCATCAGTTCATTTCTTTCTCTGATGCTTCTTGCGATTATGTCACGGTTACCAATAAGTATGCTTTCCTGGATCTAGACAACTTCGTCCTGGATTATTCTGTCCTCAAGGATGGAAGTGCCGTCAAGTCCGGCAGCGTTGCCTTGCCTTCATGCAAGCCGGGAAATAGCGTAAAGGTCGCCATTCCTTTTTCTGCAGAGATTGGCTCTGATGGAGAGTATTTCCTTGATCTGTATGCCCGGCTGAAGGATTCTTCCATCTGGGCTGAGAAGGGGCATGTGGTTGCGGCGGAACAGTTTGCTTTCGGGCCGTATGTGGCTCCGGCTGCTTCTGATAATGTCGTTTCGATGCATTTCAAAGTAATTGAGGATAACCGTAATCTGCTTTATCTGCGTTCTCCTAAGGTCGTGCTTGTGTTTGACGGAAGTACCGGCAGGCTTGCCCAGCTGCAGTACGAGGGCGTAAATGTATTCTCAGGCCGGGATGGTTTCAGTTTCAATTATTACCGGTCGATTGACAATGACCGCAGGGAGTATGTGGAGCCTGTGTCTCGCTTTGTCGGTTTTTCTCATAGGCAGCTCGAGTCCGGACTTTATGAGGTCACGGCGTCTTACGTCGATTCTGTCGGCAAGATTTCCTTGCCTTACACTGTGACTTATCTTGCCGATGCCGAGTCTGGCGCGGTGCGTGTGAAGGCTGATTTCTCGGTGGGGAAGGATTATTCTCTCCCGCGTGTGGGACTGAAGGCTTTGATCAGTTCCCGTTTCGGAAATGTCACCTGGTATGGCCGCGGACCTATGGAGAATTATCCTGACCGTAAGGATTGCGCGTTTGTCGGAGTGTATAGTCTTTCTGTCGATGAGATGGCAGAGAAATATGTCAGGGCGCAGTCGATGGGCGAGAGGTGTGACGTGCGTTGGCTGTCGATGACGGATAACGATGATTTTGGTGTGCGTATTTCGACTAAGGGGAATCTTTTCCATTTCAGTGCTCAGCATTATACTGACCAGGATCTCTGGAATGTTGTATATGGTCATGAGCTTCCGGCGATCCGGAAGGAGGAGACTGTATTGTGTCTGGATGCTGCCATGCGCGGACTGGGCAATGCCAGCTGCGGTCAGGGGCCTCTTCCTGAGTACGAAATCGCTCGTGGTTGCACTTGGACCCTCGACTTCGAAATCACCCCGATCCTCCCGCTCTCCTTCTGAGCGGTTTTTCTCCGGAAAGCCCCTTTCCGACCGTCCGGTGCCCGGCCGGCTCCGTCAAGTTCGGAAAAGCTATTCAGTCGCTACCGGAGCCTAAACGGCTAACTTCTCCCTCATTTAACGCTTTTCCTCAATTCCTCCGCCGGCTCGGGCACCGGCCGTCTCGAAAATCGGCTTACGCTCCGAAGATAGTTATGACGAAAAAACCCGAAGGGAGAACCTTCGGGTTTTGTATTGAAGCGGAAGTATGATTACTTCTGACGGCTCTTGTATCTCTGGTAGAATTTGTCCACGCGGCCGGCAGTGTCGACGAGTTTGACTTTACCGGTATAGAATGGGTGAGAGGTGCTAGAGATCTCGACCTTTACTACTGGGTACTCAACGCCGTCAACTTCGAGAGTCTCCTTTGTGGTAGCGCAGGAGCGGGTGATGAATACTGTGTCGTTGGACATATCCTTGAAAGCTACAAGGCGGTAGGTTTCGGGATGAATTCCTTTTTTCATTTTCTTAAATATTTAAGTTTTACTATATAGTTTCTCTTTTGAGCCTGCAAATTTAGAGACTTCCTTTCAAAAAAGCAAGAAATCCCCTCAATTTCTCCCGGAGAGTGTCGCCAGCGTCAAAAACTGTCGCATTTATATCGCTGAACATCTTGTATTTACGGATTTTGACATACAAATATACTGTATTTCTTATGGTATACGGGCTTTTTTTGCTATTTTTGTACGATATGCGTTTTAGTAGAATATGAAAAAGTTTTCATTTTTGTTTTTAAGTTTGGCCCTTTTCGGGCAGATAGCATCGGCTATTCCTGCCGACCCGAGGCCATTCAAGTACACCCAGCCTGACGGCACTGTAATAACGTTGCGCCTGATGGGTGACGAATTCGACCACTGGACTGTGGATGAGAATACCGGTAATGAAGTCGTTCTTGACGGAGACGGTTATTACAGACCGGTCTCAGGAGTATACAGAAGTGCAAGGCTTGCCCCTGCCCAGGTGAATAGTCTCAGAAGCCGTGCAGCCGAGTTCCGCAACTACAATGCCCATAGAGACCTTACTCATGGAGAAAGGAAAATTCCTGTGATTCTGATGCAGTTCTCCGACCTCGAATTCACTCTGGATAATCCTGTCCAGCAATTTACCGATCTTCTCAACAAGAAAGGATATTCGGCCAACGGAGGAACAGGCTCCGTACAGGATTACTATAGAGATAATTCGCATGGGGCATTCATACCTGTGTTTGATGTGCTTCCGGTCGTCACCCTGTCCAAAAGCTATAAATACTATGGCCAGGACGGATACGATACCGACGTCCATGTCGGCGAAGCGATAGTGGAGGCGATCCAGCTTTCAGATCCCCTTGCGGATTTCAGCCAGTATGATTCCGACGGTGACGGATATGTCGATATGCTGATGGTATATTATGCTGGCCACAATCAGGCTGAACATGCTCCTGATTATACAATATGGCCGCACCAGTCCGGAGTTGCGACTGATGAGGAATTTGACGGAGTATGTTTCGGTACATACTTCTGTACTTCAGAATATAAGGGATCTGCCGGCACAAGGATGTGCGGAATAGGTACTTCATCTCATGAGTTCGGCCATTCGCTCGGACTTCCGGATTTCTATGACACGGACTATGGTAAAAACGGCTCCGCTCATGCCATGGATGAATTTTCGATCATGAGCAGCGGATCATATAACAATGAGGGACGTACTCCTCCTTATTTCACGTCAGAGGAAAGGAAAATCCTCGGTTGGATGGATGAACAGATCGAGATATATGGAAGCGGTCAGCTTACCATCGAATCCATAGACAATAATGTGGCATATTATACTACTACTGACGTTGAGGGTGAGTATTTCGTCTATGAGGCCAGGTTGAATAATGGCTGGGACAAGGCGCTTTCCGAGCATGGCCTTCTTGTCTATCATGTAGACAAATCGACGGCGCATTCTGTCGCCGGGATGGCCTGCAAATACCATTGGCAATACCGCAATGACCTGAATGCTAATGGAAGCCATCCTATGTGCTATGTAATTCCGGCCGAATCACAGTCAGATCTTGATTATTACGGATACGACTGGCTCTTCGGAAATATAGAAAAGACTTACGTGCCGAAGTCATGGAGCGGCGACGATTCCCGTTACACTTTCTATGATATCGCCATCAATAGCGACAATGTCAGCATGACTGTAGTCGACCTTGTCCATGAAAATCAGGATGAAGGCCTTGCAAAGCTCGGCTATAACTCTATCGCCGATCCTGGAAAGGGCAATTATTCCGCCGGGGACAAATTCGAACTTAAGTTAAATGCCTCCCGCAGGTATTTGCCTAGTTCCACCAAATGGTATCTGGACGGTAAAAGGGTGACGGGAGAAACTATTTCTCTTGTTTCCGGGCAGCATACTATCAAAGCTGAACTGACGATTTCTTCCACCACAAGCGAAGTCGTCGAATTAGAAATCAATGTCAATTAATTGCATCATGAATAGAAAATTACTTCTGGCTGCGGCAGCACTGGCTCTTACGGTCGTTATTTCCTCCTGCAACAAAGAGAAGGAAACTTTCGTTAACGTAACTCCTGCTGCTCCCGTGTTAACGGCAGACGAACAGGATATAACCCTCAATGTCGAAACCAATGCCCCGTCTTGGAGCGCAAAATTCAAACATGGCAACTGGGTTAAGATAGCATACAAAGGCGAAGAGTCTATTATAATCAAAATGGAGCCGAACGTCGGCCTGGCAGACAGGACGGACACCCTCTTCATTACGGCAAAGGATGTGACCCATGCCGTACCTGTAATGCAACAGTCTCTATTGTCGATTCTCAGTACCAGTGGAATTACTCTTAAAGGTACCGATGAAACCAGTTTCAATATCACCTCGAAGAATGCCTGGACGATTGAGACGCCAGAATGGCTGCGTGTCAATCCGAATGCCGGAATCGGCCCTGCGACCGTCAAGGTCAGCGCCTTGTCCGAGTATGAGGATGTAGATAACCGCTCCGGGAATATGAAGATTACTTTCAATGGCAAGTATTACAATTTGCATGTCGTACAGCCTAAGAAGGATGTGATCTATGTCTCCGGCGGGGGAAAAATCAATGTCGATGCGTTCAAGGCCGAGATTACAGTAGGTACAAGGACCAACGTGGACTATACTGTCGAAATCGACGAGGCATGCAAATCCTGGATATCACGGAAATCCGCTGTGCAGACCAAAGCTCTCCGCGAGTTCGAAGAGACCTTTGATATCTCTGCCAATGATACTTTCGAGGAACGTAAAGGAAAGATCGTCTTCAAGTACGGGGATGCCATTTCCCAGTCTGTGACTGTAATCCAGAAAGGAAAGGATCCTATTCTCAAGGAGACCGCCCCGGGACTTTATACTTCTTCCGGAAATACTGTTTATGAACCGGGCAAATGCCAGCTCAGCCGTTCTTACAAGTCGAATTCCAATTCCGTAAGCTTCAGGATTCTCTATCCGGAGAGTGTGAAAGCTATAGAATTCACCGGACTGACAAAGGACGTCAAGGTTGGAGACATGTTAAATCTTACAGTCCAGGAGGTTTCCGAAAGCGGTACCAAAACGTATATATATGAAACTGTAGTTCTTCAGGTGGAGAACAGCCTCGTATGGCTCAAGTGCGGAACCAGAGGCTTTATCGTGAAGATCTAGCAAGACAGCAAAGTCCTATGAAGGTGAACAAGGCGTTCAGTACAAGAAGCTCATAGCTGAACTTGTAGCCGCCGAACCACCTTTCGGAATTAAGCTGCAATATAAGACAAAGTACAGGAGAGATGACTGCCACAAGAGGCACGAAACGATCCTGTATTTTCTTTTTTGTAAGTATCCCGAAGGCGAACATTCCCAGTATCGGGCCATATGTATAGCTAGCCAGCCTGTAGACCGCGTCGATGGCGCTTGTGTTGTTGAGCAGGTTGAATACAAGTATCGTGACAGCCATTCCGGCCGCCATGAGCAAATGCACTCTCTTTCTGGTCGATGCTACCTGGGATTCGCTCTTGCCGGCAGTCCCGATGATATCGACCGTGAACGAAGTCGTCAGCGAGGTCAATGCCGACCCGCCGGCTCCGTAGGCGCTGGAGACAAGTCCGATTATGAACATGACACCGACAATCGCCGGCAGTCCTGCTCCGGTCGCTACGGCAGGGAAGAGACGGTCTCCTGTCTCGGCGATTCCCTCAGACGCCGCATACATGTACAGAAGCACGCCGAGACAGAGGAACAAGAAGATCACTACAGTCTGCATCAGCGTCGCCGTCACCAGATTCTTCTGGCTTTCCCGATAGTTCTTGCAGCTTAGGGTTCTCTGCATCATGTCCTGGTCGAGCCCGGTCATCGCAACGACTGTGAACAGACCTCCGAAGAACTGCTTCCAGAAGAACTGTGGATGGTTCATGTCATCGAAATGCCAGATCCGGCTCATGTCGCTGTCGCGGATTGCGGCTATCAGGCCGCGGCCGTCCAGCCCCAGGTTGCGTGCGATGAAGACTATGCTCAGCACTACGGCCAGCACCATGCAGAAGGTCTTCAGGTTGTCTGTCCATATTACCGACCTGACACCGCCCCTGAAAGTGTACAGTACCACGATTCCGACTGAAATCAGTACATTCAGCGCGAATGGCAGCCCCATCGGGTCGAAGACAAAAAGTTGCAGGGAGATGCATACGAGGAACAGTCTTACAGATGCCCCGAGCATCTTGGAAATGAAGAAGAACCAGGCTCCTGTCTTGTATGAAGAGAGTCCGAACCGTTCTTCGAGGTATTGGTAGATCGAGACTACGTTAAGCCTGTAGAAAAGAGGCACCAGTACGTAGGCTATCACGAGATAGCCGGCGATGAATCCAAGGCACATCTGCATGTAGCCGAAGCCGCTGGCTCCGACCATACCTGGTACGGATACAAAAGTGACTCCTGACATGCATGAGCCGATCATGGCGATTGCGACTATGTACCAGCTGGTCTTGCGGCCTCCTCTGAAGTAGGAACTGTTGTCACTGCCGCGTGACGAGAGCCAAGAGACTGCCAGCATCGCGGCGAAATAGGAGAGTATTGTGATGATTATCGATATCGGGCTCATTTCTTTATTATTTCTGTTACTTCTGCGATTCCGTCATGGACTCTGAAACGCACGTCCATGCCGTCGAATTCCATTCCGTAGATCTTTTCCGGGTCATCGTGGTACTGCGGTCTCGGGTCCTGGGCCAGGACACCGGAAATCATCTTCCTGGCCTTTTCCGGGAGTTTTGCGGCGATTCCGGCAGGGATGATGACCTCCAGCGTGGACCATGAGTTCGCATCGACGAAGCCGCTGCGGGCGTCCGGTCTGCTGTCGGCGTAGGTGACATACGGCTTGATGTCATAGATAGGAGTCCCGTCCATCAGGTCGGCGCCGCTTACATGGATTACCGGACCTTCGGGCCCGTCTTTCTCTATGCGGAGGATCCTGGCGGCGGACAGGCCCAGGCCGTTGGGCCTGAAGGGGGAGCGGGAGGCGAAGACTCCGATCCGGGCGTTGCCGCCCAGCCTTGGCGGGCGGACTGTCGGGCTCCATGTCCCCGAGTCTCCTCTGTTGGCGGAGAATTCCCAGATCAGCCAGAGATAATCGAATTCTTCGAGGCCTCTGAGGGCTTCGGCGTTACGGTATTCCGGTCTGAAGACGATTTTTCCTTCAAGTTCCGGTATTATGCCGCTCTGGCGTGGTATTCCGAACTTTGTCCCGAATGGGGAATGAAAATCTGCTATCGGTCTTATCTCCATATTTTCTGTTTAGTCCCGCAAAAATAGCAATTTTCCCGGATAGTATTGCAGTCGTCATACCTGGTCTCGGCCACTCCTCCTATCGTCCGGAGGTCTGATGGTGCAGGACGACTTCCGTTCGCTTAGCTCACTCCATCCCTCCCACTGTCTTCTTCGTTCTGCTTCGCAGAACTCGTATCCAGCGGGTCCCTCCCTCTAACGTGGCCGAGGGTGGCCACGGTCTCCTGCACCATCAGGCCTTCGGACGATTGACACGCCCTCGCTCGCCGAGACCATAGGACACCAGCCATAACTACACTCGCTGATACTTTCGGAGCGTAAGCCGATTTTCGAGACGACCGGTACCCGAGCCGGCGGAGGAATTGAGGAATAGCTTTTCCGAACTTGACGGAGCAGGCCGCGGCACCGGTCGGCCGGAAAGGGGCTTTCTGGAGAAAGACGAAAAAAATTATTATATTAGTAATTTGAAAAGATGATATAGTTCTGAGTTTATGAAAAAGAGTCTGCTGTTTTCATTTTTAGCTGTAATAATCGTTTGGATATCAGTACCGTCGTGCTGGAATAGGGGAAAAGCTCCCGTCGGGGATGCCGCTGCCGAAATGAATGATACCGTCTATCCTCTCGGATTCTGCACCGACTCCTTCGATATCGAAGAAGGAAAGCTGAAGAGTGGGGAGATCTTTTCCGGCCTTATGGCAAGACTCGGACTCGGCACTTCGGAGGCCTACGAACTTACAAAAGCCGTCGATTCTACTTTCGACGTGCGGAAACTCCGCGCAGGAAACACCTGGCAGGCCTACTATGACCCCGATTCGACAGGAAGAGGCCAGCTCAGATATCTTGTCTACAACATGGACAGGGTCAACATGACCGTATTCCGTTGTACCAGACCATACGAAGCCTGGAAAGTCTCCAAACCCATCGAAATCCAGCGCCGCTATCTCGACGTGACGATCAAATCCTCTTTATGGAACGACATGACGGCATCCGGAAACTCGCCGCTGCTGATCGTCACTCTCTCCGATATCTATGCATGGACAGTCGATTTCTTCGGCCTTCAGAAAGGTGACCGTTTCAGGGCTATCTATGAGCAGAAAGTATGCGAGGGCGATATCATCGCCATTGAAGGGGTGGATTATGCGGTGTTCAACAGAGATGACAAAGAATTGCTAGCTATCCGGTACGATACCGGAGATGGCGGGAACGTATACTGGAACGAGAAAGGCGAAAGCATGAAAAAAGCCTTTCTCAAGGCTCCTCTGAAGTTCACCAGAATAAGTTCAGGCTTCTCCTATCATAGAAAACATCCTGTGCACGGTACGGTCAGGCCCCATACCGGAGTCGATTACGCAGCTCCGACAGGAACCCCTGTGATGAGCATCGGAGACGGAACTGTCATCAGCAAAGGCTGGGGCGGCGGAGGAGGAAATACCGTCAAGATCCGCCACAATTCAGTATATACCACGGCTTATCTTCATCTTTCAAGATATGCGAATATCAAGGTAGGGGACAGGGTTTCCCAGGGACAGGTAATCGGCTATGTCGGCATGACAGGAACCGCTACCGGCCCTCATCTGGATTTCAGGGTATGGAAGAACGGGTCTCCGATAAACCCGCTGAAGATGGAATCGCCTTCGGCTGAACCGCTCGCGGAAGAGTTCCGTCCAGCGCTTGACTCGACGCTCGCTCTGAGACGCCAGGAACTCGATTCGCTTTCTAGAACTCAGCTTTCATACTGATATTGACGGCAAAACATCTGTTGACTTTGGTGGGAACTCCGTTGACGTTATTGTAACGGTGCGTGAGCCTCCATACAGCGTCAACCCTGAATAATCTCAGAATATTTCCGATACCTGCACTTACCTCGATATATGGCTTCTTCAGCGCAGTCATACCCTCGGGGAAAAGAATCAGGGCTTCCCTTGCATTCGGATCCGAGAGAGTACCGTCGTTATGGCGGGTAACCGTACCCCAGGCAGCCTTGAAAGTAAACAGCTCCCTTAGTTTCAGATCTCTTACAAGAGGAATGACGCCAAAGAACAGACCCTTGAAATTCTGTTCATAATTGACGTTTATCCATGTGTCAGAGGCGAACTCATAGAAATCGATACATGAGAATGCGGAACGGTCCAAGATATATGAGGAGTTACCTTCGTGGATCTTCAGCATAGTGTACGGCACCTTGCCGAAAATCTTGCCGGCATTGACGAGCAGTCTGGCGCTTCCGAAAGGCGGGGTGTTGAACTTGTGCTTCGAATCCAAGGTAATCTTCAGGTAATTGAAGTCCCCCTGAGTTATGCCCTTTACGCCTCCGGTAATGTCAATCTTGACCACCGGGTGCCTCGTATGAAGATATCTCTTCTCGAAGGCCGCCCTTGTCACGGTCTCTTTCTTCGAGAAACGCGTAGATATGCCTATCTCATTGGCTGCCACGCTCTTCATGATCTCTCCGTCAGGAGTTATCATCGGCACGAACTCGTTGGAATATATTCTTCTGTGACGGAAAATGAAGGAATTGTTGATCCCGGCATTCCACTCATGGTCATACTGGATTATCACCTCGTCTATCGGACTCATCTTCTGATGTCCGCGGGTGAGAGTCGAGGACAGTATATTTCCGCTGGTAAAAGGAGAAGTGCCTCGTCCCATCTGGATGACATCGCGTTTTGCGCTTATCGAAAGCTTGCGGGTCGGGTTCCGGCTGAACATATACTCGAATGTGCCCCCGTACTTGAGCTCCTTGTCTTCCGTGCCGTAGGCCATATATCCCATAGCCCTGAACTTCCTGCTGAATTTCGTGGAAGTACGCAGTCCCATCTGGACTCTCTTTCCTTCAAGGTTATTGCTGCTGTATATCTGCATCAGAGGACCGAAGCCAATCTTTCCTATGTCGAGAAAGCCGTCGACTCCGGCGACCAGAAAAGCATATCCGACTTTATATACCGGATGGTTCTTTATCGATTCGGCCATGTAGTATATTCCCTCTTCTTTTTCAGTGATAGGATATGGCCGTATGCTGTCCCAGTATTCTTCGTCCATGAGGCTGGCGTCATCATCGACGATTACAATATCCTCGGATCTGAGGATCCTTTTATCCCTGATCGGTCCCATGTCCACGGATACCCATTCGGAGTGCCTGTCTCCGATAAAGGAATACAGTTTGGACGATTCTCCGACGACAAGGGCCAGGTCGATATACAAGTGGCTGCTTTTGTAGAACCATGTCGAATCTTCCCCGACAGGAGCGAATTCCTCGTCTATGACGATGTCTCTCATCCAGTTGACGTTGGACTGTTTGTGGAGCGACGCATGGATGGAACGGATGGCAAAATCCTGAGCATCAATATTCATCTCTCCATTGAAGGCCGGAGTTGCAACAAGACGCTTAGGCCTGAAGCGTATCTTCCAGGTCTTGCGGCCTTCTATCTGAAGACTGTCGATAAGGAAAAAATTGTAGAAGGCGGTAGCTCCGTCCGAAACAGGGGAGACGATACCGTTGTCGAAAATGTCGATGAAATTGTCGTAGAAATTGGTCTTGAGATGCGTGTTCCCGGTAAACTGGGAAATGAAATTGTTCTCGTCTACGCCTGAGATCCTGGAGGCTTCAATGACCTCACGGTCGAAAGCCGGAGACAGGCTATGGTATTTCTTTGACATAGTCTCGGCCATCATGACCGGAAGGTATGACCGTCCGGAGATTACGGATGTGTCGATATATTCGGAAAAGAAATCGAACCGTTTTCCCAGATACGGAATGCTTTGAAGGCTTTCGGCAATATTGGAGAGGTCCAGTTCCATCCTGGTATAGACATCTCCGGTATATTGCTTCAGCTTTTCGGGATTGTTCCTGTCCCTGTTCTTTCCGACCTGCTCCATTATCCACATCATCCGGCTGTTGTCCGGCTTGACTATGGCGGGACTTATCGAGTTGTGGATCGGCTTGAGGATGAAATTGATCTCCTTGTACGAGTGCTTGCGGACCCTTGTCTCCAGCGGCTCGTAGCCAAGAATGGACGCGCACAGGATACTGCTGGTGGTATCCCTGGTCTCAAGAGAGTAATACCCCCTCATATCGGTGGAAATGCCGATGGTGGTATTCTTGAAATATACGCTGCAGAAAGGAATACCCTCGCCTGTCTCGGAATCGGTCACACGTCCTTTTACCTTTGTCGACTGGGCATAGGAAGAGAACGTGGCCAGAATTGACAGAGCCGCGACAAGAGTTATCCTTATTACAGCCTTTCCGATCATATCCTAAAGAGAAATTCTCGGACGTACGTATTTGTCGTTCTGCGAAGTGAAATGAAGTCTAGGTATGGAAGTATCCTCAGGATACTCCCTGTAAAGGGTATCGACCGTTTCGAAGGTTCCCGTACGCAGGGCGTAATACATCTCTCCCTTTTTGTCGGAAATCTTGAAAGTGTAGTAGAACATATCTCCCACAAGCAGGAATTTCTGCTGGAAAGGATCATATTTCATGTCAGTTGGGATCAGCTCCAGGGCGGAATTCAGGATATAGAAAGAATCGTCTTTTCCGATCAGGAATCCGGCAAGGCTGGAGTCCCTCAGTTCGGTGACTACTATGTCCTTGAGCTCAAGCCCGTCTGCGGCTGGAATCCGCTCTACTGACGGCTGACCGTCGACCTGGACCATGCGGAAGAGTTTTCCTTCGGAATCGGTCATCAGGTAGCCGGCATCATATTCCTTACGGTGGGAAGGATTTGCGGAGGCAAGGACAACGGGAAAGACGAAACCATTGTCTGACAGAGCCTTGCTGAAAGCCTCTGTCTTGGCTTTATCCACGGAATTCGAGCCCATGTCATAGATAGTTATACCGTCCTTCTTGGATACGAAAGCCTGCTCGGGATCCTGCAGCTCCATACCGTCAGGGATGGACTCCATCAACAGATAGACAGGCGCCGCCTTGCGGTTGATATCGTCCGGAGAACGCATCACTATCGCATTGTGACGTCTGATGCCTTCCTGGGTGATTTTCCTGCCCTCAATCGAGTCGGGCATATTTCCCTTGTCTATCACTACGGAGTAGTAGAACATAGGCTGGGCGCTTTCATCGTAAATGTTCCCTTGCCTGTCCACAAGCCTCGTGCCCCTTCCTTCCTTAGGCGCGACAGATACGAAATCGTGGATCGTGCAGCTATAGAGGGTGAACGGAGTCGAATATGGTTCGGCTGTGATAAGATTATAGATTCTCGGGCCCTGCCAGAACAGCAGCACGGCCAGCGAGAAATAAATCAGTATTTTTCCTAAAGTCTTCATCAGTCTTGCATTCCTTCTTTAAATCTTGCGATACTGTGGTAGATAAGTACCTGTCCGGCAAATACATAGGCGATAAGCCATGGGAGGAAACCGTTGTAGCTTTCCGGAACGTTGGACAGGAACATCAGATGCAGCAGGGCCGCAAGAATGATAAGCAATATGACACGGAATTTCCATGTCGGTTCGAGGCAGATGGCAGCTACCCAGATATATGTCGCGAAACCGGCGAGATACCATACCAGGCTGGTAGCCATGATCCTTGCATTCAGCTCCCATACAATCCACTTGGACAGTACGGCTCCGGTAGCGGCCAGCTGGCAGGCAAAAACGGCAAGAAGGACAGTAAGTCCGAAGAGATACATCATGAAGATTATCTTGCCTTGAGGGTATGGAAGATGCAGGGTGAGCTTGATCCTTTTCTGGAGGATCTCGGGAAGGAACTGTACCACGGCCAGCAGGGCTCCTGCGATTGCAGGCAGAAGACGTAACGCTTCAATGAGTACCGTGTCACGGGTGATCAGCGCCGACCATACGGCAGCTCCTCCGTTGAACTGCACAATCTTGGACAGATTGAGCATGGTGTAGCCTGTAAAACCGGCAAATACCAGTACGAGCCCCAGCAGAAAGATGCGGGACTTGATCCATTCTTTGTAGAATATAGCTTTGTTCATGATCAATATTTGCCAGTAAGTCCTATGAATATATCTTCCAGGTCAATCTTCGAAGACTGGAGATCCGCGAACGGAACTCCGGTACCTTCGAGAATCTGTCTGACATTGTCGTCAGGAAGGAATGAATACAGTTCTCCGCTGCCTCTTATCACGCCAGGATTGAAGATGCCTTCCATCTGTGGCAGGTCCGATGCCTGGGTGTTGAAAGTAAAACGGCGGAAATTGTCGAGCAGGTATCCGAGAGGCTTCTGGACAAGTATGCGGCCATAATCCATGACGATGCACTCATCCACCAGTCTTTCCATGTCCTGGATTATATGGGACGTCACGAATACCGTCTTGTCCTCCGCCTTGGCATATTCGCGGAGATACTCCGAGAACAGTCTGCGGTATCCGGGATCCAGACCGAGGGTGAAGTCGTCCAGCACGAGCAGGTCCGCATCCTGGGCCAGGATAAGCCCGAGAGCCACCTGCGAACGCTGGCCGTTGGACATCCGGGAGATCTTCTGCCCCGGAGCCACCTTCAGCTTCCGCATCAGTTCATAATATGCCTCTTTCTTCCATTTCGGATAGAAGGCCGAATAGAATTTCTCTATCTGCTCGATTGTCATGTATGAGTACTGCACATGTCCTTCGAGCAGAAGGGCGATCCTGGCGCGGGTGGCCGGGCTGATCTTCTGGACATGCTCTCCGAAAATCCGGCATTCTCCGGAAAGGGGCTTGAGATATCCCATCAGAATGTTTATTGTGGTGGTCTTGCCCGTTCCGTTCTTGCCCAGAAGACCTACTATGCTGCCTTGCTTCACCTCGAAGTTAAGGTCCTCATAGATCTTCCGTTTTCCGTACCAGTGCGTCAGGTGCTCACATGATATTACGGTTTCTGCCATAAATTATCTGTTGTTGATTCTGGCGTTTACCTCGTCGATGCGGGAATTGATCCAAGCCTTAAGGTCGTCCCATCTGTAATAAGGGCCGGTAACGGCATCAAGTCCGTCGATCTTGGTCTCACGCTCGTTATAATATATCTTTACAAGTATGTCGTCTTTGTCGTTGCGGAAGTAGACCATCTGGAGGTTCGTGGCCATCGGAACCATCATCGAGGATGACCAGTAGTCGGATATGTCTCCGCTGCGGCGCCTGAGACTTACGCCTTCGAGACCGAGCAGGCCTGCGAAAGGAAGGATGCCTGTGTCATGGCCGAAGCGCAGGTCTGCAGCCCTCTTGCTGTCCCTGGAGATAGCCGCGTCGCCTCTTTCGATGAAGTCCTGGGCGAGGCCCTGGGCCGGGGCCCAGATGACATTGTCGCCGAATTCCAGAGAATTGCTCATGTCGGCGTACATGCGGCTGTTGTAGCTGCAATATTCTGCCAGCACTTCGTCGAAGGTGAAGTATTTGCCGAGCACGTCCGCAGGGTAATCCAGGCACTGGCTGATAGCTCCGGTAGTGAAGATGCTTTCCATGAAGGCATAAGGATCTCCGACGACTCCGTCAGGGTCAGCCTTGATGATGGAATTCATGAAACGTGTCGGGTCCATCATAGCTCTGATGACTGAGTCCTTCACCTGCTCGCAGTATTTGGAAATACTTTTTCTGTCGTAGTACTCATGGTTGATGATGCGCCAGTGCTTTTTTCCGGTGCGGAAGTCGAACTTCAGGGCCGGAGCGCAGTCATCGAGGCTGGACGTGAAATGAGCCATGCTGATGATGCAGCGCTGTACGGTGCTGGCACGGGCGTCGACCTCAGTCCTTTCTCCGTTGAATATCTCAGGATATCTCCAATAAAGTCTTTCTGCGATGGCGCGGTGCTCGCGGGCTCCTCTTTCCGAGAGCTCTCCGACCATGTCGACATGCTCAGCGTATATCTTGCTGACGTCATTGTAAAGCTCTTCTCCCAGAGGGGTGAGGATTCCTGCCTTTTTAGCTTTTTTGATATTGTAGTATCCGGTCTCGGCGTACCAGTTGGTGCTGCGGCGGGATCCGTGGCGGCCGTAATGATTGACATAGAATGCCTTATAGCCTTCCGGAGCCGGTGTCTCGGCTGCCGGTATGTATTCGTATGAGTGGAAATGGCACGCGGCCCTGTCGAGATTCTCTCTGAGGAGAGCCTCCGGAGTTACCTGTGCAAGGGCATAAAAGCCCGACAAGATAGCTGTAGAAGCTGTTAGGATAAATTTTAGTGCTGGTGTCTTCATTTTTAGAACATATTTAGACAAAGATAGTCGTTTTTTTGTATATTTGCGGTGTACTAAAGCTTATTTGTATGTCAATTTTACATGAAAGGCTGGCAGCGTACACACTGCCGGATGAGATGAAAGCTAAGGGGTTATATCCCTACTTCCGTGAGATTGAAGGTCATCAGGGACCGGAGGTTGAAATGGGGGGCCACAAAGTGCTGATGTTCGGGTCTAATGCTTATACTGGACTTACTGGTGATGACCGCGTTGTGAAGGCAGGTATCGAAGCGATGGAGAAATACGGTTCCGGATGTGCGGGATCCCGCTTCCTTAACGGAACTCTCGATATACATGTTGCACTTGAAAAGGAACTCGCTGAATTTGTAGGAAAGGAAGAGGCGTTGTGCTATGCTACCGGATTTACGGTCAACTCCGGTGTTATCCCTGCTCTTCTGACGCACAGGGATTTCATAATCTGCGACGACAGGGACCATGCGTCCATCGTCGACGGCCGCAGGCTCTCTTTCGCCAAGACTCTCAAATTCAAACACAACGACATGAAGGACCTCGAGCGCTGCCTCAAGCATTGCCCGAAGCAGAGTGTCAAGCTCATTGTCGTCGATGGCGTATTCTCGATGGAAGGCGATCTCGCGAAGCTTCCTGAGATCGTGGAACTCAAACATAAGTATCCGAATACCGTAATCATGGTTGACGAGGCCCATGGACTCGGCGTCTTCGGCAAGGAAGGCCGCGGCGTCTGCGACCATTTCGGACTCACCGACGAGGTCGACCTCATCATGGGTACTTTCAGCAAGTCTCTGGCTTCTATCGGAGGTTTCATCGCTACTGACCATGTCATCGCCAACTATCTCAGACATAATTCGAGAACATATATCTTCAGCGCCTCGGCTACTCCTGCAGCCACTGCCTGCGCCCGCGAAGCCCTGCATATCATAAGGACCGAGCCTCAGCGTATCGCAAACCTCTGGGAAGTAACCAATTATGCCCTCGAAAAGTTCCGCGCTGCGGGCTTCGAGATCGGAGATACCGAGAGCCCTATCATCCCACTCTATGTAAGGGATATGGAGAAGACTTTCGAGGTTACCGCAAGGGCCTTCGATGCAGGAGTGTTCATCAACCCTGTAATTCCGCCGGCTTGCGCTCCTCAGGATACTCTCGTACGTTTCGCGCTTATGGCTACCCATACCAAGGAGCATGTCGACAGAGCTGTCGATATCCTTCTCAAGGTATTCAAGGATGCCGGAGTAATCAAATAGAAAATGGGTAAAGTCGTACTCGTTACCGGGGGCAGCCGTGGAATCGGCGCTGCCATCGTAGCCAGTCTGGCCGGACGTGGCATGACTGTCTATGCCGCTTCGCGCAGCGGAAAGGTTGAGACTGAAGGCGCTTTCGGTGTAGAGATGGACGTAACCTCGGCTGACAGCATTTCAGCTGCAGTAGCCCGTATAATGAAAGAGCAGGGACGGCTTGACGCTGTCGTCGTGAACGCCGGGAACGGTATCGCGGGAGCTCTGGAAGAGACTACTGAAGAAGAAATGCGCTATCAGTTCGAGACCAATTTCTTCGGCGCAATAAAGACTATTAACGGCTGTATTCCTGCCCTGAGGGAATCCCGGGGCAGGATTATAGCTATAACTTCGGTAGCGGCCCTCCTGCCGCTTCCATATCAGGGACTCTACAGTTCCGTCAAGGCTGCCCTGCAGATGGCCGTAAAAGCCTATGCAGTCGAGCTGAAGCCTTTCGGAATACAGTGCTGCTGTGTCCTTCCGGGAGATACCAGTACCGGTTTTACCGCCGCCAGGAAATTCACCGCGGCTTCTGCCGATAAAGACTCCCTCTACAGAGAGCGCTTCGACAAGTGCATCGCCAAGATAGAGAAGGATGAGACCGGAGGCATGCCGCCGTCCCGTATCGCTTCAGCCGTCACGAGGCAGCTTCTCCGCCGCAGGATGAAGACGACGGTAATCCCTCGTATCGATTACGGCGCCATCGGAATCCTGGTAAGGATTCTTCCTACCCGTCTGGTCCTCTGGATCGTAGGATTGCTGTATAATTCCCGATGAGAAAACTCTTCTTGCTGATCTTGTTGCTGGCCGGATGCTCTTCGGAAGGGCTGATGACCGGCGATCTTGTTTTTGTGGCCGCTCCTGGAGAAACCGGGACCGGCAGTATCAGCGACGCGATAGTCGCGTCTACCTCCAAGGACAGCCTGAATATAATCCATGTCGGAATAATCAGTGTGGACGGCGGACAGGTCAGCGTCCTGGATGCGACCGGGGAGAGGGGAGTGGCGATACGTTCCCTCGATGAATTCTACGAGGACTTCCGACTCGACGACGGATCCCTTCCGGAAATCATAGTGAAACGGCTTGACGACAACTCGCGTGCTGAGGAATACGTCGGAAAAGCCCTCAGGTATGTCGGAGAGCCTTACGACGATTATTTCATGCATGACAACGGAGCTCATTATTGCTCCGAGCTGGTATATGATTCGTACGTCAAGGAAGACGGGACGAGAATATTTCCGTCCGTTTCCATGAACTTCAAGGCTGCGGACGGGACTTATCCGGAATATTGGGAGAAGCTGTTCGGGGAACTTGGCGTTCCGGTACCTCAGGGTGCCCCCGGAACTAATCCACAGGCAATGTTCCTGTCTCCGGAACTACATACGGTTTGCCAGCTTCCACCCAGGCGTCGAACCCTCCTTCCAGATTGTAGACGTCGAACCCTGCACGTTTCAGAATAGCTGCGGCCTTAGCCCCGCGTCCGCCTTTCTGGCAGTGCACGCAGACCTTTCTGCTCTTGTCGAGCACCTTTAGCGCTTCCTTCTTGAAATTGTCCTTTGTGACGTCGATGTTGGTCGAGCCTGCGATATATCCCGTCTCGTATTCATCGGCGTGGCGGGCATCTATCAGCTGGACTCCCGGCTCGGAGAGAAGCTCTTCGAACCTGTCTGCGCTGACGGTAGGAAAATCGACCTTGCAGGAGGTCAGAACGACGATTGCTGCAATGATTAGACAGAGTGATTTTTTCATAGTTTTGTTATTGCTTCAATTTTGGCAAATATACTAATTTTCGCTAAATTTGCGTGTTTTAAGACTGAATAGTAATATGGGAAAAATCATATTGACAGGTGACCGTCCGACAGGACGTCTTCATATAGGCCACTACGTCGGTTCTCTCCGCCGCAGAGTGGAACTTCAGAATGCCGGCGACTATGACAAGATGTTCGTGTTCATCGCCGATGCCCAGGCTCTTACCGACAACGTCGACAATCCTGAGAAGGTCCGCCAGAACGTGATCGAGGTTGCCCTCGATTATCTTTCCGTAGGCCTGGACCCTAGCAAGGTCGTGCTCTTCATCCAGAGCCAGATTCCAGAGCTCACCGAACTCGCTTTCTATTTCATGAACATGGTGACTGTCGCCCGTCTCCAGCGCAATCCTACGGTCAAGACTGAGATTAAGATGCGCGGTTTCGGTGCAGAGGGCGAGGAGGCCGTATTCGGCAGCGGAATCCCTGTCGGCTTCTTCACATACCCGATTTCGCAGGCTTCAGATATCTGCGCCTTCAAGGCTACTACAGTTCCTGTGGGCGAGGACCAGAAACCTATGCTTGAGCAGGCTGTCGAGATTGTCCGCAAGTTCAACTCCATCTACGGCGAGACTCTCGTAGAGCCAGACATCATGCTTCCTGACAACTCTGCATGCCTCCGTCTCCCGGGAATTGACGGAAAGGCCAAGATGTCCAAGTCTCTCGGCAACTGCATCTATCTCAGCGAGTCTGCCGAAGAGGTCCATAAAAAGGTCATGTCCATGTA
The DNA here is from genome assembly GCA_900167925.1 of Bacteroidales bacterium WCE2008. Lineage (NCBI taxonomy): Bacteria > Pseudomonadati > Bacteroidota > Bacteroidia > Bacteroidales > Bacteroidales bacterium WCE2008. The sequence continues at coordinate 409,965 of FUZM01000002.1, read as the reverse complement.
TACTGACCCTCTTCATGTCAACGTAGCCGATCCGGGCCATGTCGAGGGCAACACAGTATTCACTTATCTCGACGCTTTCTGCAAGGACGAGCATTTCACCCGTTATTGGCCGGACTACGCCAATCTCGACGAGCTCAAGGCTCATTATATGAGAGGCGGTCTCGGAGACGTGAAGTGCAAGAAGTTCCTCGAGAAGATCCTCAATGAGGTCCTGGACCCTATCCGCGAGCGCCGCAAGGAACTCGAAAAGGATATTCCTGCTATCTATGAGATTCTCCGCAAGGGCTGCGAAGAGGCCCGTGCAGCTGCCGGCGCAACTCTTGACGAGGTTCGCAAGGCTATGAAGATCAATTATTTCGACGATAAGGAACTTATCGCCGAGCAGCAGAAGAAATACCAGCAGCAGTAGCCGCGGAGACGGCGGCGACGTATCCCGTCGACCATGCCGCCTGGAGGTTGAAACCTCCGGTTATTGCATCGATATCGAGCACCTCACCTGCGAAATACAGGCCGGGGTGCTTTTTGCTTTCCATAGTAGAGATATTGATTTCGCTCAGTGACACGCCTCCGCAGGTGACGAACTCATCCTTGAACCTGCCTTTGCCGGTCATTTCGTATATGTCGCCCGTAAGGGTCTCGGCGAGTCTGTTGAGGCCTTTGCGTCCCAACTCCGCCCATTTCCTGACCGGATCCAGTCCTGCCTGGGCGATTATATGATCCCATAACCTCGCAGGAAGCGCGTCCGGATGTACTGATGAAAGCTGCCGGCGCTGGTTCTGCGCTGCCGTCGAATCCAGGAAAGCCTTGGCTTGTTCGGCCGTGCAGCCTAGCCAGTTGACGGATATCTCAGTCTTGTAGCCGTTATCTGCGAGATAACGGGCAGCGTACGAGGAAAGCTTCAGTATGGCCGGTCCGCTCATTCCCCAGTCGGTTATCAGAAGGGGACCTTCTGCCTTGAATCTGGTGCCGGGAATAGAGGCGGTAGCATTCTCGACTACAGTCCCCATCAGTTCTTTTATCGGACTGTCGATGTTGAACGTAAAGAGGGAAGGGACGGGCTGGACTATCTCCAGTCCAAGATTCTGCAGGAAAGGAAATGACTTAGAGCCTCCTGTAGTGACTATTACTTTGTCGGCTTCGGCCTCGGTGTCGTCTGCGAAGCTTATCCTGAAGCCGGTGTCTATGGACATGACCTTATGCTCCGTCTTGATCCCGACTCCGAGTCTCCGGAGAAGCCCTGTAAGGGTACGGACTATCTGCATCGCGTCCTGGGACTTCGGGAATACGCAGTTGTCGTCCTGGAGAACCAGGCGAACGCCTTCTTTCTCGAACCATTTCCATACATCCTCATTGCTGAAGGCCGAGAGCGCACGCTTCATCAGCCTTTCTCCTCTCGGGTAGGCTTTGGCGAGATTATCTATCGCGGCGAAAGAGTTGGTAAGATTGCAGCGTCCTCCTCCGGTAATGGCAACCTTTGCAAGAGGAGTCTTGCCTGCTTCGTAGATGCATATCGATGCGTCTGGGAGCCTGCGCTTGAGTTCGATTGCGCTGAAGCAACCGGCGGCACCTGCTCCTATGACTGCTATTCTCATATTATGAGCTCGCTTCTCTTGACGAAGTTGTCCGGAAGAGGCATGTCATAGACGGAATGCCTCAGGAAATCCCTGAATTCATTGATGTCCGTATATTTTTCCTGCTCTTCTACGGAAATGATGTCGCCTATCCCGACGCGGATTGTCTTTCCGCCTTTGTTGATGACCTCCTTCGGAAGCCTGAGGATACGTATTTTCCAGCTGATAAGCCCCAGAAGGTAATAGAACAGGGAATTTCCGTCAAAGTAGCGTATTGGGACAACAGGGACCCTGGCCTTTTTGATGACTCTGATAATGGCGTCCTGCCACTCCCTGTCGCGGATGCATCTGTCCCTGAGGCTGAGGTCAGATACGGCTCCCGAAGGAAATATCCCGAGAGGGTGGCCTTCGTGGAGATGCTGGAGGGCGAGTCTTATGCCCGAGATGCTGTCCTTTGTAGGGGCAGTGCGTTCTTCTCCGGTAGGAGTGACCTCTATGAAACTCGGCCCCATTGCCTCCAGATATCCAAGTATCTTGTTGACTATGACCTTGTAGTCCTGATAGAGATGACCTACCAGATCCACGTTTATAAGCCCGTCAACCCCTCCGTATGGATGGTTGCTGATCGTTATGAACGGGCCTCCGGCGAGTTTCCTGAGAGTATCGAAACCGCTGACCATGTAATCGGCGCCGGTCACTTTCATCACATTGTATGCGAAGTCCGGGCCTATGGCTCCGCCTTCAGCGCTGGTCTCGTATGTGTCTATGAAGTCGTCGAGGGCAAGCAGCCTTTTCAGCACGTCTCCGGCAAATCTGCCGAATGGAGTACCGAAGAAAGGGGAGATGCTCCTCATCTGATTGTCGTCAAGCAGTGCCATTGTTGTCTTTTTTCTTTCTTTTGCCGAAGACAACCCACTCGTTAAGAGCAAAGTTGAGTCCTCCGGATACGCAGAGAGCCGCGAGGTTACATATAAGGACGTTCCATCCGAACATCTTCTGCAGGAGCAGAAGTATTCCCATCTTTACGAGAAAGCCTCCGGTAGAGGTAAGGTTGTATCCTCCGAAATGACGGAAGAAGGACCTTACAGTCCTTTTGGAAACCCTGTCCTTCCAGACGAAATAGTATGCGATCACAAAGTTGGTAAGCACCGCGAATTCGAACGAAATGAATGGGGACAGGAGGTACTCTCCGGCATATGTTCCCTTGAAAAGGAAATGAGAACATATCCAGAGCACCAGCATGTCCACAGCGGTGCCGGCGAGAGTCGATGCAGAAAAGCCTGCGAGTCTTATTGCGAGTTGCCTGAGTCTACTCATTATCCTTTTTCAGGGGGTCAAGCTTGGCATAGTACTTGGCGTCCTTGACAAGGCTGCCGAGGTATGCTATAGTAAGGCCGACGAGAATGACGATGGCTACGAAATCGATTATTCCGAAAGTCCTTGTCCTGCCCAGAATATTTATGTCGAGAGCAAACTCCCTGAGAGGGGTGACATAAAGGTAGAGGGTATTGAGTATTATGACTATTATTCTCAGTTCGGTAGGCCCCATCTTGGCATAGGTGAGTCTGAACTCGTTTTTCAGGTGAGAATTGATATAGACGGATACGGACAGCGTCAGATATGCGGCCAGAACCATGAGGGCGACGTTCATGTTGACCATCGGCGAGATACCGATTCCTATGAACATCAGGGCTTCATTGATACAGTCGATATTATGGTCGATGAAGAAACCGTAGAGAGGCCTTTGCTGATTCCTGACTCTGGCGAGAGTCCCGTCAAGCGAATCTCCGAACCAGTTGATGACGAATCCAAATGAAGCTAGCCAGAGGAAATTGAGATTGACAAGAGACAGTATATATCCTGTCATGATGACTACTGCGCCGAATACTCCTGTGAAGGTGAGCATGTCCGAATTGACCCATGCCGGCATCTTTCCCGCCATCCATACGAGGGCTTTCTTCTCGAGTGCATTTATAATAGAAGTCTGTATTCTTTCCGATTGTTTTCTTTCCATAGTAGTAACTGGTTTTAGTATACTTAAGTACAAAATTATAAATTATTTGCCGATTATCCGCCATTTGGAAAGATATATTTTTTTTTATTACCTTTGGGCTATATTAAACCGCATTTGTTAATACTATGAAACTGAGACTGTTATTTCTTTTCTTCCTGGCTTCATCTTTAGCATATGCCCAGGATGCCGTATCTGAGCTTGCTTTCGTGGTAAGCGGTACTGTAAAGGACGCCTCAGACGGGGCTGTGATAGAGAATGTCTCTGTATCTGTCCCAGGGACCAGTCTTGCTACCGTCACCAATTCTGACGGATTCTACAGGCTTAAGTCTTCTTCTCCTATTGAAGCTGTCGTCTTCTCATGTCTCGGTTATGGGGCTGTGCGATTGCCTGTCTCCGGAGATGTGGCCGATGTCTCTCTGCATCAGGTTGCTTTTACCCTTGACGAGGCCCATATAATTTCCATGGATCCGCATGATCTCGTGAACGAGGCAATCGACAGGATAAGGGATAATTACAGCAACGAAACAGACTACTTCAATTGTTTTTACAGGGAAACTGTCCAGAAACGTTCCCGCTATATCAGTATTGTAGAGGCCGTGACCGATATGACCAAGAGCTCGTACCGAAGACTGTTCTCGTCTGACAGGGTGGCTGTCCGTAAAAGCCGTACGCTTCTCAGCCCCAGGGCAAAGGATACGCTGTCCGTCAAGGTCCTCGGCGGTCCTCTCCAGCCTGTCGACCTGGATGCCGTGAAGGATGAGCACGTGGTGTTCAACGATCTGGAGTACTGTCGGCTGACTATGCTGCAGCCTGTCTATATCGGAGACAGAATGCAGTTCGTCGTACAGATGGAGCCGGCGGCAGATCTGGATTATCCGTTGTATTATGGCCGTCTCTATATAGATTGCGTGAATTATGCATTTACCAGAATGGAACTATCACTGGATATGTCCGATCCCGGAAAAGCCACGCGCAGTATTCTTGTCAGCAAGCCTTCCGGCCTCCGTTTCAAGCCTAAAGGACTGGATCTTGTGCTGAGCTACAGGGAAGAAGGAGGAGCGTACAGACTGAGTTATTTGAAGACCGAATTCCGTTTTAACTGCGACTGGAAAAGAAGGTTGTTCGCAACATCCTTCAGGGCTGTCAACGAAATGGTCGTGACGGGACGTGTCTCCGATCCGGAAGCCCGTATAGACAGAAAGAGCGCCCTCAAATCGAGAGACGCTCTTCAGGATATCGCGGAAGATTTTGCCGATCCGGATTTCTGGAAGGACTACAATATAATAGAACCTTCGGAATCGCTTGAGAATGCTATCGCCAAACTCCGCAAGAAATGATTTGACTACTCGTCGTCATGTTCATGCTCATGCTCATGCTCTTCGGCATCATGGCTGAATACGATGTTCCTGACTATATATGATTCATTGCCGGCCTCGTCGGTGCAATAGACCATAAGGTGGTATTTGCCTTCCGGAGCAGTCTCAGGAATGACGACGTCGTGCTGGTGCACATGGGCATTCTTCTTTCCTGCTATATCGGTGTAGGTCTTCTGGAAAGAGAAAAGGTTCTCTACGGCCTTGGAGTGCTCATGGGCATATTCTCCGTCATTGTAGTGGATATCGATCTTGTATGAGGCAAGGGCGACGTTGTCGCTGAAGTCGCATTCGAAGTGCATTCCGTGCTCTCCGCCGATAAGGAACTCGTCACCCTCTTCAGGCTCTTCAAGCGAGATTACCGGAGGGGTCACGTCTCCCTCATCTTTTTTGCATGAATCAGTTGTGAATACAAGGGATGCTACTGCTACGGCAGCGAGAATGTAATTAATTCTTTTCATAATTGTTTTTGTTGAATCTGAATTTTACTGATAACTGGATGTTCCTGCCGGGTTCCGGGACCTCGATCTTGCGGTAGAAACTCAAGTGGTTGTAGTATTTTTTATCCAACAGATTATTGGCAGATAATGAAATGACTGCCTCGACGGGGCCGAAGCCGATCTCGCGGTTTACGCTTATTCCGAAGACAGACGCTCCCGGGGTTTTCTGCTCATTGTGGGATACCCTGTCCTGCGCAGCTATGGTCCTCATTTCGGCGGTTATGTCGGCGATCCGGTTGTGCCAGGTGATGGCGTTGGTAATCGTCGCCGGCGGCGAGAAACTGAGGGCCGTGCTGGAATTGCGGTTATATGTGTATACGTATTCTCCCGAGAGGGAGTAGTCGAGGCCGTTGCATATCGGCAGGACGGCGTCGATTTCGCCCCCGAGGAATTCGGCTTCTGTCTGGCTGTATCTGTAGATCTGGCCCGCATGGGGGAGGACTGACCATTCTCCAGTAGGATCCAGATAGATATAGTTCCCGTAGAGGCTGGCGAAGCCTGATACCTCTACATGGAAACCGCTCCATTCGATCCTGTAGGAAAGGTCCCCCTGCCATCCGTGCTCCGGATTCAGCTTCGGGTCACCCTGCTCGTGGCGGAAGGTGCCGTGGTGCACTCCATTGGCGGAAAGTTCGTTCGCGCCGGGAAGCCTGAAGCATCTTCCTACGTTCAGCTTGACCGTATGGCCGGTCCGGGGGGTCCAGATTGCGCCTAATGAGGCTGAATAATCACCCATGGAGCGGTCTACCGCGCGGCTGACATTACTGTAGCTTTCTATCTCGGCAGGGCTCATGGTGGAGTGTTCCCTGAGATAAGCGTCGAGATAAGGGTCGAAATGCCCCTCGATGTCGATGTTGCCTATATCGTAGCGGACTCCGCCTGTGACTGTCCATCTCGAATCAGGTTTGTATGTGGCTGTCCAGACTGCTCCGGCGGTATTCCTCCGGTATTCCGGCAGCAGAAAACCGTATCCGGAAATCGTGTTCTCCTGCCAGGTCCCGCTCATTCCGAAGGTCTCCTCGAATCTTGCCGTATGCATGATTCTCCATGAGACTGATCCCGAAAGAGTGTGCAGGACGAACGCGTGTTCCTTGTCCGGATTCTTTGCCGGTCTCGGCTGAGTGCCGTAATGGGTGTGGAACGAACTCCATTCGGAACGGTCGTTGTTCTGATAGGCCAGATCCACCGTAATGATCGAAGCGCCCGGGTTTATCTGCTGGCGGGTCGATATCTTGAGGTGGTTGACCTTGCTGAATGGAAGTCCTATGTTGCGGCTGTCACCGTCGTCGTATAGTCTGGTCTTGTCCGGTACCCCGTGGGCTCCTTCAAAGAAGCCGGTCTTTTCGAATGCGTCGCTGACGGTGAGGAATGCCTTGTAGATTCCAGACCGGAATCCTGCTGTAATGCTTCCGCTGCGGTCGTAGCCTGCGGTATTCTTGAGCTTTCTTCCGTAGATCGGCAGAATCTGGGTGAGATAGACAATGCTGTCTGTCGGGACTCTGTAATCCCCGAAATGCTGCTCTGAAAACCGCGCCTGGACCATCCATCGGCGTCCGCTGAATCCTGCCATTGCCGAAAGTCCAAGACCTGCGTTGACTGATTTGCCGAGCAGGGAGACTTCGGCGTATCGGCATTCCTGCGGCTTGAAGGAGACAGGCTGTATCTCTATGACTCCGCCCATGGCATCGCTGCCATAGAGCAGGGAAGCCGGGCCCTTGAGTACGCGGATCCCTTCGACGTTGAAAGCGTCGATCTCCAGTCCGTGGTCCGCACCCCATTGCTGACCTTCCTGCTTTATTCCGGATTCTGCCACTGCTATTCGGTTGAATCCCATCCCACGGATCATAGGTTTAGAGAATCCTGACCCGATATCCATTGACTGGATTCCGGGGAGTTTTCCTATACTCTGTATGATGTTGCCCGTGAAGTTCTTCTCAAGGAAAGCTGACGAAACTACGTCGGCTACCAGAGAAGTACTTTTTATCTGCCTGTCCTCCTTATGCGCTACAACTGTCGTCGCGTCAAGCTGAAGCGTATCGGTCTGGGCGTACAGAAAGGACAGAAATCCGCACAGCAATAGCGCAGATACAATAATCCTTTTCATTAAATGCCTTTTTTCTGGTGAATGTAAAAATATCGGATGATAGTTTTACAGGGCAGGCGGGGCTCTAAGACTTGTGAACGACTCTTTCCTTCCGATGCCGGAAATAACTTCCGTAACTGCTATCGACAGAAGAAGGCCCGCAAAGAAAAGCAGGACAGGAGTCGGGGAGCTGGTGACCGGAGAGAAGCTGAAATCGCAGAGGTAACAGCTTGAGTCTATTGAGACTGAACTTCCGGATACGTCAGCAGATACTGAAGAGAGATCATCGTGCATATAGACGTGGAAGTCCTTGACGGTAAACGCCATGAGGACAAGTGCGGTCATCAGTATGGCCACAATCTTTCCGGATCTATCAGCAAATAACTTTCTCATTCAGGGATGCAAATATAATAAATTTCCCATAAAATGCTATATTTGCCCCGCTTTAGGAGACAATGGCTTTATGGCATATACAGGTGAAATAATATCCTTGGTCGTTGCTGTATCGTGGACCGCGACCGCCCTTTTTACTGATGCAGCCGGAAAGAGGGTACGGCCGATTCCGCTCAACCTCATAAGGATGCTTATGTCGATAACTCTGCTGGCCCTTACTCTCTGGGTAGTGCTGGGATCCCCTTATCCTGTCTATGCGGACGGAAAGACATGGTTCTGGCTTGCCATGTCCGGGCTGGTCGGCTACGTCTTCGGAGATTTCTGTCTCTTCAGCGCTTATGCGGTCATAGGCTCCCGCTTCGGCCAGCTTTTCATGACCCTGGCACCTCCGGTCGCCGGAATCGCCGGGATGCTTTTTCTCGGAGAGTCGCTGTCGCTGATGTCATGGCTGGCGATGCTGGTCACTGTTTCAGGTATCGGGCTCTCTATCCTTAACAGAGGACGGAACGGACGTCTGTCGTTCAAGCTGCCGTTCAAGGGGATATTGTTCGGAATCGGAGCCGGTGTAGGCCAGGGCCTCGGGCTTGTCCTCAGCAAAGTCGGCATGAACTATTATACTGCCGCCCTGCCAACTGACGCTCCGGCGGCTATGGAGACCATAATGCCGTTTGCTTCGACATTTATCAGGGCCGTTGCCGGAACGGTCGGATTCGCGGCCCTGGTCGCCCTGCGCAGGGGATTCTCTGCTGTCGGCACCGGACTCAGGGACGGCAAGGCCATGAAACTTATTCTTATGGCAACGATTTTCGGACCGTTCGTGGGAGTGTCGCTGTCGCTGATGGCCGTCAATTATACAAAGGCCGGAATCGCGTCGACTCTGATGGCGCTGACTCCGGTCCTGATCATCTGGCCTTATTCGATAATCTTCCGTCAGAAAGTGACTTTCAGGGAAGTTATCGGGGCTGTCGTAAGTATCGTCGGTGTGGCGATGTTCTTCCTTTAGTTTTTCTTGACAGGGTCGCAGGTAAGATCTACTCCCAGTTTCTTGAAGATTTTCCTGTCCACTTCGCTGAGCATTACAGTCGAGTGCATCTGGCAGCCTTTGAGCTCCGGAAGCTTCGACAGCGCACGGCGGCAGGTCTCGTCGAACAGGCTCAGCATTGAGATCGCCACGAGGACTTCGTCCGAGTGCAGGCGGGGATTGTGCCCGTGCAGATAGTTGACCTTGGTATTCTGGATAGGCTCGATCATGTTCTGCGGGATGAGCTTTATGCTGTGGTCGATACCTGCAAGATGCTTGGTTGCGTTGAGGATCAGGGCGGCGCTCGGACCGAGCAGAGGGCTGGTCTCGGCGCTGATCATAGTGCCGTCAGCGAGTTCGATGGCAGCGGAAGCGACTCCTGACCTTTCCCTTCTCTCTTTGGCGGCGACTGTCGATTTGCGATAGTCGGTCGTGATTCCCGCCTTTTTCATGAGAATAGACAGTTTGTTGACTTCGTTGTCGTTGCATTTACCGTCGGCGAGATTGCAGAGGGCGGTGTAGTAGCGGCGGATTATCTCCTGGCGGGAGGCCTCGCAGCAGACCTCGTCGTCGCTTATGCATGAGCCTATCATGTTGACGCCCATGTCGGTAGGGGACTTATACGGATTATGCCCGTAGATGCCTTCGAAGAGGGCGTCCAAGACCGGGAATATCTCGATGTCGCGGTTGTAGTTGATGGCAGTCTTGCCGTAGGCCTCAAGATGGAACGGGTCGATCATGTTGACGTCGTTCAAATCGGCCGTAGCAGCCTCATAGGCCATGTTGACCGGGTGGTTCAGAGGCAGGCTCCATACCGGGAAGGTCTCGAATTTGGCGTATCCGGCCTTGATCCCGCGCTTGCTTTCCTGATAGAGCTGGCTCAGGCAGACGGCCATCTTTCCGCTGCCCGGACCCGGCGCTGTCACTACCACCAGCGGTTTCGTGGTCTCGACGTAATCGTTCTTTCCGAATCCTTCTTCGGAGTCGATGAGGGAGACATTTTCAGGATAGCCTTCAATTGTATGGTGGTAATAGACTTTGATGCCCATCCTTTCGAGGCGGTTGCGGTAGGCGTCGGCGCTGGCCTGGCCGTTGAAATGGGTTATGACAACCGAATTGACTGAAAGACCGCGGTTGATGAACTCGTCCCTGAGGCGGAGAACGTCCACGTCGTAGGTGATTCCGAGGTCGCTGCGGACTTTGTTCTTCTCGATATCGACAGCGCTTATGACTATGATTATTTCTGCATCATCGCGGATCTGCATGAGCATTTTGAGCTTACTGTCAGGCTCGAAGCCCGGAAGGACGCGGCTTGCATGGTAGTCGTCGAAAAGCTTGCCGCCGAATTCCATGTATAGTTTGTCGCCGAAGTGAGCAATGCGCTCTCTGATATGCTCAGACTGGATTTTGAGATATTTTTCGTTGTCGAACCCGTATTTCATTGTAGATGCCTTTGAATTGTTACGGGATACAAAATTAGGGACGAAGTCTGGATTCTGCAAATTTTTTTTAATTATCTTTGTACTGCTAAAACAAGACGTGTATGCCACAGAACAGACCTGTCACAATTGATGTGGATGCTATCGCAGCGTCCAAGTTTCCCGGGAAAAAGATCCCGGGATGGATACTTTCCCTCGTCAAAAAGATTGTCCATCAGGACTTCCTCAACGTATATTTTTCCCAGGGCAAGATCGGAGTGGATTTCGCTCCGGGCGCAGTCGAGTATCTCGGGGTGAAGCTTAAAGTGGAGGGGGAGGAGAACATCCCATCCGAAGGCAGGTTCACTTTTGTCTCGAATCATCCTCTCGGCGGTATCGACGCTATCAGCGAGATCGCTTTTGTCGGCACGAAATATAACGGGGACATGTATATTCCCGCCAACGACTTCCTTTCTTCCTTGAAGCAGATCGACGAATATATAGTCCCGATCAACAAGACAGGAGGGCAGAGCCGTCAGCTGGGAGAGAAAATGGACGAGGCGTTCTCGTCTGACAGGCAGATCCTTATTTTCCCTGCCGGAATGTGCTCCAGGAAGTTCGACGGCAAGATCCAGGATGCGAAGTGGAAGAAGACTTTCCTTACGAAGAGCAAGGAGTTCCACCGAGACATAATCCCTATGTGGTTCTCGGGCCGCAATTCCCGGAGATTCTATTTTATCGACGGTCTTTGCAAGAAATTAGGCATAAAGACCAACATCGCCATGTTCTTCCTGCCTGACGAGCTCTACAGGGGCCGTAACAAGGAATATACCCTCCGTATCGGCAAGCCGATTCCGTGGCAGACATTTACGGATGAAAAAAAGGACGTAGACTGGGCTGCCTACGTCCGTGAAAAAGTCTATGAACTTGAAGACTAGTTGCTTATATAGCTGTCTTTGAATCCCAGGAAATAAAGTACGCCGTCGAGACCCAGAGTGTTGATCGACTGCTTTGCGTTTGCCACCACTCTCGGCTTGGCGTGGAAGGCGATGCCCAGACCGGCCTCCGAGATCATCGGAAGGTCGTTGGCGCCGTCTCCTACGGCAATCGTCTGCGCGAGATTGACTTTCTCCATCTGGGCGATCAGCTTGAGCAGGTCAGCCTTGCGGTGGCCGTCGACTATGTCTCCGACGAAACGGCCTGTGAGCTTGCCGTCTTCTCCGATCTCCAGCTCGTTGGCATAGACATAATCAATCCCGAAGCGTCGCTGGAGATATTCGCCAAAATAGGTGAATCCACCGCTCAAGATCGCTATCTTATATCCATATGTCTTGAGGACTGTCATGAGCCGCTCGGTGCCTTCGGTTACAGGCAGATTCTCGGCGATCTCTTTCATGACTGAGGCGTCGAGTCCCTTCAGGAGGGCGACCCTGCGGGTAAAGCTCTCCTTGAAGTCGATTTCTCCGCGCATTGCCTGTTCGGTGATCGCGGCGACCTGGTCTCCGACGCCGGCTCTCTTGGCCAGCTCGTCGATGCACTCGGTCTGGATAAGCGTGGAGTCCATATCGAAGCAGATGAGTCTCCTCATCCTGCGGTACATGTCGTCTTTCTGGAAAGAGAAGTCCATCTCCATCTCGGCGGAGAGTTTCATCAGCTGTTCCTGCATCTTCTCGCGGTCGAGGGGAGTGCCTCGCAGGGAGAATTCTATGCATGCCCGGACGTTCTTTTCCGGGTGGAGCAGGCTGACGCGTCCGGTCAGACGCTTGATCGAGTCTATGTTGAGTCCCTGCTCGGTGAAGACCTTCGCTGCGGCGCCGATCTGGCGGGCGGAGAGGCTGCGGCCGATCAGCGTAAGTATGTACCTGTTCTTTCCCTGACCTCCGACCCATTCTTCGTATGCTTCGTCCGAGATAGGCTCGAAACCGATGTTGACTCCGAGTTCCGTGGCCTTGAAAAGCAGCTCCTTCATTACCTGTCCGGAGTGCTCGTCCGAAGTGCGGATGAGGATTCCCAGGGACAGGGAACTATGGATGTCAGCCTGGCCCATGTCCAGGATCTGCGCGTCGTATTTGGCCAATATGCTCATCACCGAGGCTGTCAGGCCGCGGCGGTCTTTTCCCGTTATTCGTATAAGGATTTGTTCTTCCATTCCAGATGTTCAGAAACTGTTCATATCTTCTCAGTTCCACCGTGCAAATTTAACTATTAATTTTCTAACTTTGTATCCCGGATACTATTTTTTGGAATACCAATCTTAATCACATATGGAGCAAAAAATCAGTAACGGCGCGGTGTATGACGCCAGAACCCTTGGCTTAGGCAAAATGGGTGTCCTTGGTGTACAGCACATGTTCGCAATGTTCGGGGCTACGGTCCTGGTACCAGTTCTTACCGGACTCTCAGTGTCCGCAACCCTTCTCTTCGCCGGTATAGGCACTCTTATCTTCCATCTCTTAACCAAATTCAAGGTTCCGGCCTTCCTTGGATCCTCCTTCGCTTTCATCGGCGGTTACGTAGCTATCGGTGAAATGGGCATGACCAAAGGTCTCAGTCTCGCTCAGAGTCTGCCTTACGCCTGCATCGGAGTCTTCTTCGCCGGACTCATGTATTTTGTGCTTGCCGGTCTTTTTGTGGCTTTCGGCCCGAAAAGGGTGCTGAGATTCTTCCCACCGATCGTGACGGGCCCGATCATCATCGCTATCGGTCTTTCTCTCAGCGGCTCTGCCATAACCAACTGTGCAAACAACTGGTGGATCGCCCTCAGCGCCATCGCAGTCATCATCGTCTGCAATATCTGGGGTAAAGGCATGATAAAGATCATTCCGATCCTGCTGGGTGTCGTATTTTCCTACGCCGTCGCCGCCGTCGCCGGTCTGGTGGACTTCTCTGCAGTCAAGGATGCTGCATGGGTAGGTCTTCCTTTCCATTTCGAGAATACCACTTTCTCCGTATTCGTCAACCCTGACTGGGGACTTGTCGTCGCCGCGATCATCGCTATCCTTCCGATTTCTCTCGCCACCATGGTGGAGCATATCGGAGACATGTGCGCTATCTCGTCTACGACCGGCATCAATTATCTGGAGAATCCGGGACTTCACCGTACTCTCATGGGCGACGGTCTCGCTACCGCCCTGGCTTCGCTCTTCGGCGCTCCGGCCAACACTACCTACGGAGAGAATACCGGCGTGCTCAACCTGACCAGGGTCTATGATCCGAGGGTCATCAGGATTGCCGCCTGCATCGCCATAGTACTGTCGTTCTGTCCGAAGTTCGCCGCGCTGATCAACACCATGCCTGCTGCGGCAATCGGAGGCGTCAGTCTCGTGCTTTATGGTATGATTTCAGCCGTCGGCGTACGTAATGTCGTCGAGAATCAGGTCGATTTCACTTCTTCCAGGAATGTGATCATCGCCGCTCTCATCCTTGTCCTGGCAATCGGAATCAAGTATGGAGCCAATGACGCCATCTCCATCGGCTTTACTTCCCTCAGCGGTCTTGCCGTAGCGGCTCTGGCCGGTATCTTCCTCAATGCCGTTCTTCCTGGAAAGGATTATGAGTTCGGCAGCAACGACAAGGGTGACACCTCTGTCGATTTTGAAGTAAACAGGTTTAACACAAAGAAATAGTTATGTCCAAGAAATTCTTTTTTGCCGCTATTTTCGCGGCCGCTGCTCTCCTGCCACAGGCTGCGAAGGGCCAGACCAACCTCCAGGTTCTTTACGATTTCGGCGAAGGCCGCGATCATGTGACCACTACTCTCGAGGGTTTCTACAATGACAATTGGGGAAACACCTTCTTCTTCATTGACTATGACTTCAACGGCAAGAATGCAGAGGGCAAGAAAATCGCTCCAAGCGGAACTTACATGGAGATCGCCCGCTGCCTCAATTTCTGGCAGAACAGCGTTCTCTCTCCATTGAGCCTTCAGGTGGAGTACAATGGCGGCGCCTATAACGGCTATTATATCAATAATGCCTTCCTTGGCGGTTTTGACTTTTTCATCCATAGCAAGGATTTCAAGAATACCCTTAACCTCAAGGTTCTTGGAAAGTATATCAAGGATGTCCATCAGAAAGTGCCTATGCAGTTCACCACAGTATGGGGACTTCAGGATATCTTCGGAGTAAAGGGTCTCCGCTTCTCAGGATTTGCTGATGTATGGTGGGAGAATGTCACCATCTTCATCTCAGAGCCTCAGATCTGGTATAACGTCGGCCGTCACTTCGGCTGCGATAACCTCAATGTCGGCGGCGAGGTAGAGCTCACCTATAACTTCGCAGGTGCCAATAAGTTCTTTGCCAGGCCTTGCCTTGGCGCCAAATGGGTATTCTAATGTATCCTGTATATTGAAAACCATTTGAACAGTCACCGTTTTTATATATCTTTGTGTTTGAGGTGTAACTAATACACTTATTAAAACACAAAACTAAATGAAACGGTTACTTCTAATTATGATGTCTGTCCTCTCGGCCGGGCTCTCAGGAGCGCAGCCGGGAGGATTTCAGGTTATAAAATCGCCTGTAGTCAATCCTGACAACACTGTAACTTTCAATTATCGCAACAACAATGCGAAGAAGGTCTCTGTAGATGTCCAGTTTGCCGGCGCCCATGAGATGGTAAAGGGGGAGGACGGTGTCTGGACCATTACTCTGGGCCCTGCAGCCCCTGATATCTATCCTTACAAGTTCGTGGTCGACGGCGTCAGCGTAATGGACCCGATGAATCCTGACTGGTTCCCTAACGAGGGCTTCAAGAACAGCTTGCTGGATATTCCGGGAAACGGAGCTCCGCTTATCCATGCTCCGAAGAACGTGCCTCACGGCAGCGTGGATTATGTAAATTATTATTCGGAAACTCTCGGCCTGTATGGCAACGCTATAGTATATACTCCTCCTTTCTACGACAAGAATACTGACAGGAAGTATCCTGTAATGTATCTGATAAGCGGAACTACCGATACGGAGGAGGTCTATTACAAGGTCGGCAAGGTCAACCTGATCCTTGATAACCTTATCGCCGAAGGTGCCGCAAAGGAAATGATAGTAGTGCTTCCTTACGGCAATCCGTCCAAACTCTTCCCGGCCGGCAAGAGATATGATTTCCGGAAGGGTGATCCGTTCTCCGGAGACCTCCTGGACGACCTCATGCCTTTCGTGGAGAAGAATTACCGCACCATAAATGACCGTCAGAGCCGCGCAATCGGAGGTTTCTCCAGAGGCGGCAACCAGGCTCTCGCCATCGGTCTTTCTCATCTCGACAAATTCTCATGGCTTTGCTCATACAGTTCGTTCACTTCGACTGCGATTCCTGAGGTCTATGACAATGCGGAGAAAACCAACAGCCTTGTCAATCTTTTCTGGCTTGGCGTAGGTACCGACGATTTCCTCTACGGAAACGCAAAGGATTATATGGATTTCCTTGATGCCAAGGGCATCAGGAACATGAAAGTCTTCACTGACGACAAGTTCGGACATACATGGATGAACGCCAAGTATTTCCTTGACAAGTCTCTCCGGCTTCTGTTTACAGACAAGCCTTATGAAGGATATACACCGGTTTCCGCTACGGTGAAACCGGCCGAGAATCAGGTATTCAATGCCGAGGTGAGCCGCCGTCTTTTCCCGATGGGCGTGCGTTCTCCAGAATATAATGCCGACGGCAGCGTGACTTTCCGTTTCCTCGGTCCTGATGCGGCCAAGGTGGAACTCGAGTGCCAGATGTTTCAGGGCCATAAAGAGATGACGAAGGATGAGAAGGGTGTGTGGAGCATCACTGTCACTCCTGACGCTCCGGATATCTATCCTTATTGCTTCTTCGTGGACGGAACTCAGGTTGCCGATCCGGAGAACATGTATATTTTCCCTAACGAGAATTTCAAGAACAGTCTGGCAGACGTGCGGGGATCCGAGCCTTCAGTCCAGGATATCCGGGATGTGCCTCATGGCAAGATCTCATATCGTCTTTACCATTCAGATGTTCTTGGCGCAGAGCGCCCTCTGGTTGTCTATACTCCTGCAGGGTATGATCCTGCCGGTTCCGAGAAACTTCCGGTGCTTTATCTTATGCATGGCATGACCGATACCCAGGAAACCTGGTTCAAGGTCGGACGTGTCAATAATATCATGGATAATCTGATTGCGGCAGGGGAGGCTGAGCGGATGATCGTCGCCATGCCTTATGCCAATGTAGGCGGCATGATGGAGACTAAGGGTTTCGTCGACGAGATACTGAAGTCTGTCGTGCCGTATGTCGAGGCTAATTTCAATGTAATCGCCGATCCTGCGCACCGTGCCATCGCGGGCTTCTCGCTTGGCGGCCGTCAGACGCTTGCGTGCGGTCTTGGCAATCCGGATAAGTTCAATTGGGTTGCCGCATATGCTCCGGCTATCTTCGGCGAGGAATACAAGGCTAATTTCGCCAATGGGACATATGCTCCTCTTGATGTCGTAAAGTCTAATCTCCAGATGTTCTGGCTCGGTACCGGAAAGGACGATTTCCTTATCGATGCTTCCCGTTCGCTGGATGCATATCTGACGGAGAACGGTCTTGAACATACGTTCTATAGTCCTGCCGGCGGTCATACATGGATGAATTGCCGTGACTACATCGAGCTCACCGCTAAAAAGCTTTTCAGATAATACTTTAATCTTTGCTTATGTAAACGTCCGGATATCAAAGTATCTCCGGACGTTTTTCATATCTGATATATCGGCCGGAATCTGTACTGCCTCCGGTGACCGTGGCCACCCTCGGCCACGTAAGAGGGAGGGGCCCGGCCGTCAGGCTGGGAGGGGTCGAGCGAAGCGAAGACGTCAGCCGGAGGCAGTACAGATTCCGGCTGGAACAATGGTCGGATAATGGTCGAAAGTACTTTAAAATCGAAATGTATTGAATTTAATATGATTTTTTACGGTAGTTGATTCAGATTATAAAGGAATTGAACGATTTAAGAAATATATTTTTCAGATAAGAGACTATGTTTGTATCCGTAATAATGTGAATTTTATGAATCTATCTATTAAACTATCAGCAGGACTGCTGCTGATGCTGAACCTCTGCATGTCAGCATCGGGACAAGTCCTGAAACTAAACGACAAAGGATATCTCGAAACCAGGGGCGTAAACGTGATGGTCTATAGCAATCCATTCAGCGCCGTATTCTATGACGAGAAAAGATCCGGTATAGATATCGTGCACCACGGAGTGCTTACTGTAACTAACGGAGGAGTCAGACTGAACGAGACTCCTGAACAATGGGACCTCGTGCCGGAAATGCAAAGCCGCAATGTCAACGAAAAGACCGGCGAATTCGATGTCAGACTCTACTATAAGGAATATGATTTTGCATCGCAGATAAAAGTCACCCCTAAAGACAAGGGCTTCCTTATCTGTGTCTATCTCGACAAGCCTCTCCCTGAATCAACAGTGGGAAAAGCCTGCTTCAACCTCGAATTTCTTCCGTCAGCCTACTGGAACCACTCCTACATAGCCGACGGAAAACCTCTGTACTTCCCGCGCTACGCCGGATACGACACCGGACTCCGCCCGCTCGCCGACAAAGCTCTCCAGGTCAACAACCTGATTACTTCAGACCTTCGCGGCAGGGATGAATTCACTGTAGTCAAACCCCTCGTAGAGGCCAACAGGCTCGTATTCGCTCCAGATGAGCCGACAAGGATGGTGACAGTGACCAGCGAGACCCCGCTCCAGCTTTATGACGGACGTATCGTCGCCCAGAACGGATGGTTCGTGGTCCATTCATTCCTGCCTGCCGGAAAGACCGGAAAGGTCCTCGAATGGTATGTCGAGCCTAATTCCGTAAAGGATTGGGTAAGAGAACCGGTGATCGGATTCTCACAGGTCGGATATACTCCGGACCGTGCGAAAGAAACGGTCATCGAGTCCGATCCTAATGACGTTCCGGGCTCGGTCGTAAATGTATGGAAAGTTGCAGAAGACGGTAGCGAGACCCTCATAAAGGCCGCACCAGTCACAAAATGGGGAAAATACCTGAGATACGATTACCTGAAGGCAGACTTCTCGGACGTAAAGGAGCCTGGTATATACTACCTCGAATATAAAGGCCAGAAAACCAATATCTTCCCGATTCGCGAAGACATCTACAAGATAGTCTGGTATCCTACCAGCGATGTCTGGTTCCCAGAGCAGATGGACCATATGACTGTCCGGGAAGGCTATCGTCTGTGGCATAATGCGCCTCATCTGGACGACGCCCTGCAGGCCCCGATAAATACCCCTCACTTCGATAATTTCGAACAGGGCTCCGAACTCCATTCCCCATATCAGCCGGGCGAATATATCGAAGGCTTCGACAAGGGCGGCTGGTTCGACGCTGGTGACTTCGATATCGAGAGCGGATCTCACGCCAGCACCATAATGTCCTTCGTGAACCTCTGGGACGAATTCCACCCGGACAGGGACGAGACCATGATTGACGAGGAAAACAAATTCGTCAACATCCATTTTGCAGACGGCAAGCCGGATCTCCTCCAGCAGATCGAACATGGAGTCTATCCTCTTCTGAACATGATAGAGAAAATCGGACACGGCTGCCGCGGAATCAATCATGCCACGCTCTATCAGTACAACAGGCTCGACGAACCGAGCACGATTACCGACAATAAGCTGGGAACTGGCGACGAGCGCTGGCTGTTCACATATTCCAACCCGAATCTGGAATACCAGTTCTGCTCTGCACTGGCTGCTACTGCAAGAGTCCTCAAAGACTTCAATCCCGAACTCTCAGCCCGCTGTCTTGCCGCGGCGCTCAAGATATGGAACGACAATTCCTCCAACCAGATGTACCGGGGAATGAGCTATACGGCTGCTTTCCAGTTATATCTCGCTACAGGCGACAAGAACTACGTCAAAGGCATGGAAGAAAGCCTGCTCGAAAGTCTCAAGCCACGCTCCGGCATGCCGGCTATGTTCAGCCGGATGCGCCTCGGCGGTGTAGGTTCGGCTCTCCAGGCGGCTCCATATATGAGCAAAGACTTCGTGGAGAAACTTCGTCCTTATGCAATCGAATATAAGGAGACTCTCGACGAACTCTTCAAGAACAACCCTTACGGAGTAATGTCTGTCTATGGCGACGGCTGGGGAAGTACCGGCATGGTAGTTTCTCAGGGAATCAATGCATATTATGTCCATAAATATTTCCCGGACATCGTGACAAAGGATGACGTATATCGCTGCGCAGACTTTATCTTCGGCAACCATCCTTTCTCGAATCTGTCCTTCGTCACCGGAGTGGGAGTCTCTCCTAAGAAAGTCAACTACGGTAACAACCGTGCCGACTTCTCCTTCATCGCAGGCGCCCTCGTCCCGGGATTGCTCCTGCTGCAGCCGGACTACATCGAGTGCAAGGATGACTGGCCGTTCTTCTGGGGACAGAATGAAGCGACAATAGGAGGCAATTCGCAGTATATGCTCTTCGGGGCAATCCTTGCGAACCTCAAGTAATACTTTTTTCAATATTGATACATTCCCTGTCGCTGTGGCAGCGACGGGGAATGTCGCGTTATACAAACAGTGTACATTTGTGAAACAAACATTAACTTGATGATACATCCAATATCTCTATATTTGTGAAAGCTTGTCAATTACATTACTTTATGACGCGAAAATTACTTTACCTACCTGTCTTAGTCCTTGCGGTCGCAGGATGTAACTGCGAGAGCGCCCGCAAATCAGCCTTGACGGCACACGAAAAAGAAATCGATTCCATCATGGCCGAAATGACCCTTGAAGAAAAAGTCGCCATGCTCCACGGAAAGCACATGTTCTCTTCTGCCGGGGTCGGGCGGCTTGGAATCGCCGATATCGAATACGCCGACGGTCCGTTCGGCATCAGGGAAGAACTCGAGCCCGACAGCTGGACTCCGCTTCACATGGAGACTGACTCCGCGACATTCTTTCCAACAGGATCGGCCCTCGCCGCGACCTGGAGTCCTGAACTGGCCCATGAATACGGAAAGGGCATGGCCATCGAGGCCAGGCTGAGAGGAAAGGACATGATTCTGGGTCCTGCCATAAATATACAGAGAATTCCTACCGGAGGCCGTACATACGAGTATCTCAGCGAGGATCCGTATCTCAGCGGTCTGCTGGCCGTCGGATACACTCTCGGCGCTCAGGAGAACGGCGCGGCCGTCTGCCTGAAGCATTATGCTCTCAATAATCAGGAGACCGCCCGCGGAACCGTCGATGTAAAAGTCTCAGAGAGGGCCATGCGCGAGATATATCTTACCCCGTTCGAAATGGCTGTAAAGCAGGCCGACGCCTGGGGCGTAATGGCTGCGTACAATAAAGTCGAAGGAAAATGGTGCTCCGAAAACAGCGTTCTGCTGAATGACATACTGCGTGACGAATGGGGCTTCAAAGGAATGGTAATCTCCGACTGGGGCGGGACTCATTCGACCGGAGCCGTGGAGGCGGGCCTTAATGTCGAGATGCCGGGCGGGGCGTTCCTGGGCGATTCCCTGCTGGTTGCGGTGAAGGACGGACGTGTTTCCGAAGAGGCGGTCGACGAGAGGGTGAGGGAAATCCTGAGAGTCCGCATGACAGTGAAGCCTGTGCCCGAGGAGATGGCCAATAAGACCATGACATCCCAGCCAAATGCCCAGAAGATCGCTTATGACGTCGCTCTGCGTTCCGTGGTTCTCCTCAAGAATTCCGGCCTTCTGCCTCTGGATCTCCAGAAATACGGCAAGATAGCCGTGATCGGGGACAATGCCGTCTGCCCGCAGGCAACGGGAGGCTTTGGAGCAGGGGTGAAAGCCCTTTATGAAATCAATCCTCTGCGCGGCCTCATGTCCAGAATATATGATAAAGCTGAAGTCGAGTATGTCCCCGGATACAGGAGATATGGCCCGATGGACCGTTTCATGAGAAAAAGCCCTGTCTGCGACCCGAATCCGGAAATGCTGGCGGAGGCGGTAAGGCTGGCCGAGGCTTCCGACCTCGTGATATTCTTCGCAGGGGAGAACAGGGAGATCGAGACCGAGAGTTCCGACAGGAAGAGCATGACTCTGCCGCTCGGACAGGATGAAATACTGCGGGCTGTCAGCGAAGTGAATCCTAATGTCGTCACTGTTGTCGTAGCCGGCGCTCCGGTAGATCTGCGAAATGTCGAGAAACTGTCTTCTGCCGTTGTAGTCTCATGGTATAACGGCTCCGAAGGCGGAAACGCCCTTGCCGATATCCTTACCGGAAAAGTCTCCCCGTCAGGAAAGCTTCCGTTTACTATACCTGAAAAACTGGAGGATTCTCCGGCCTTCAGCCTGGGAGTTTTCCCGAGATATGACGAGGCTCCTTATTCGGAGGGAATATTCGTGGGTTACAGATGGTACGACAAGAAGAATCTGCCGGTAATGTATCCTTTCGGCCATGGACTTTCATACAGCAGCTTTGAATATTCGGACATTTCGGTCCGTTCTTCCGGAAAGGGAATTAAGCTTTCTTTCCAGATTCAGAATACCGGAGACATGGCTGCCGAGGAAGTCGCGCAGGTCTATGTGGAAAGGCCGGAGTCCATGCAGGAAATGCCGGTAAGGGAGCTCAAAGGCTTCGAACGAATTTCCCTCGCGCCTGGCGAGTCCAGGAAGGTGGAGATGTTCATCGACAGGGAGTCCCTGAGGGTATGGGATTCCGTCCACTCCTGCTGGACGGTCGAGCCCGGACGCGTAAATATCGGGATAGGCAGCTCTTCAAGAGATATTAGATTGAACGCAACAACCACAATAAAATGAAAAAGACAGCACTGTTTATCGCCGCCCTGACCCTGGCTCTCCAGGTCTCGGCAGGCAACTACAAGAACTTCAAGGTATCCTCATATATCCGCGCCCAGGACGTGATGCGTATGAGTGACCGTAAATTCCTTGAGGATACCTGGGAGAGGGTGAGCTCGCAGGTGGCCCTTGACAAGATATATATCGAGACCCACAGGGACGCGATGACCGTAGATGAGAAGGTACTTGAAGACGTCAAGTCCTTCTTCCTGGGCAAAGGTCTTGAAGTCGGCGGAGGTATAACCTATACCATCTCCGAGCCGAAAGATTTCGAGACATACAGCTACGCCCGTCCTGAGGACAGGAAAGAAGTGCAGCGTATCGCAGAGTTCACGGCGGCGCATTTCGACGATTTCATACTCGACGATTTCTTTTTCATAGACATAAAGAATGACGACGAAATCGCCGCGAAAGGAGACAAGAGCTGGACGGAATACAGGCTTGAACTCATGACCAAGGCCGGAAAAGAACTTGTAGTCGATCCTGCCCACAAGGTCAATCCAAAGGTCAAGGTAATAATCAAATACCCTAACTGGTACGACCATTTTCAGGGACTCGGCTTCAATCTGGAGAAAGAACCGCTCTACTTCGACGGCCTCTGGACTGGTACCGAGACCAGGGATCCCGGCAGCGCCCAGCATCTTCAGAACTACCTCAGCTATAATATCATACGCTACTTCGACAATATAGCTCCCGGCAGGAACGGAGGCGGATGGGTCGATGCCGGCGGTATCCATATGGGAGTCGACCGCTACGCCGAGCAGGTGCATCTTACCATGATTACCGGCACTCCGGAGATCATCCTCTGGAACTACATGCAGCTCAACGATGTCCAGGTCAACGGACGCAACCGTCGTGAATGGCAGGGGAACGGCACCAGTTTCGACTACGATTCTATGATAAAGGGACCATCTACTCTTGCGAGCGTGGCCTCATACATACTCCGTAAGGATGATGCTTTCATGGGGCGTCTCGGAAAGCCGGTCGGTCTGGTCTCATACAAGCCATACCATTCTGCGGGCGAGGAATTCCTGCAGAACTATCTCGGAATGATAGGTCTTCCGATGGACATGCATCCGGACTTCGTCGAAGGCCGGCGCCAGATTCTGCTGACCCGCCAGGCCGCGGCCGATGCCGGGATCATGGAAAAGATAAAGAACCAGCTGCGCGGCGGCGGTGATGTCATCGTTACGAGCGGCTTCCTCAATGCCGCCGGGGACCGGCTGGCAGAGGTCTGCGAGCTGGAATGCGGCAATCTCAAGGCAATCGTGGACGATTTCGGATGGTTCGGGAAATCAAGCCGGGAGTTCATAATACCGCAGGTGAAATACTTCACCAACGATGCATGGGAAGTCGTCAGCGCCGGAAGGCCGCTCAACGGAGGCGTGTCCGGATATCCCGTGCTGCTGCGTGCGACCTACTCTCGCGGGACGCTCTTCGTGCTGACCATACCGGACGATTTCGGAAATCTGTATGATTATCCTGCCGGAGCCCTGAACGTGATTCGCAGATATCTCGGCAAGGGCCAGGAGGTATATTTTGAAGGACCTTCGAAGGTTGCGATATTCCCGTATGACAACAGGACTTTCATAATCGAAAACTTCAACGATACTGCCGCCGACGTGAAGATAAGATTCAATGTCGAGACTGCAGGAATGCAGGACCTGGAGACAGACGAGAAAGTCAGCACCGATGCGGCGCTGACTCTCAAGCCTCATTCTTTCAGAGTTTTCAGCTATTAGAGTGCTTCTTCTGATATTCGGTAGGAGTCATCCCGAATACATCCTTGAAGTGCCTCGTAAAGACCTTAGGGGAGTTATATCCCATCTTGTATGCAATTTCTGAGACCTGCAGCTGGCTTTCCATGACCCACTGCAGGGCTCTTTTCATACGTATCTCCCTGATGAAGCTGATCGGGACTTTTCCGGTGATCATCACGAGTTTCTTGTATAGATAACCACGGGAAATATTGAGCTTTTCCGCAAGCATCTCGACAGAGATGTCCCCATCGTTCATATGGTCTTCTATGATGCTTATCGCCTTCTGTATGAACTGTTTGTCGAGAGAAGTGATGGTTATCTTGCTCGGCTCGATCTTGACATCATTGTTGAAATAGCCGCGGCGCTTCATCGTATCGGAAATGATCTTTTCGATACGAATCTTGAGGATATCCATGCTGAACGGCTTTGATATATAGTCGTCAGCTCCATGCTCCAGACCTTCCAGCTGGAACTGCTCGCCGGCCTTGGCCGTAAGCAGGATCACCGGGATATGGGAGAAACGTATGTCTGTCTTGACGGCCGAGCAGAGTTCGAGACCATCCATGCCCGGCATCATGACATCGCTGATGATGAGATCCGGGTTCTCGCTCTCCATCAGTTTGAGAGCCTCCTTTCCGTTGGAGGCCTGGACGATGTTGTATGTGGCCGAGAGACTGTAGGCCAGGAAGTTCAGGAAGTCGGCGTTGTCGTCCACAAGCATTATGGTATAGTTCCCGTTCCTGGATTCTTCTTTCCCCTGGACCTGCTCGTCGGACTTCGCAGCCATGACGGCGACAGGGACGCTTATCCCGCTTGCCCTGGCCGGAATGCTGACCGTTATGACTGTTCCTGACGGCTTGTTGTCAGTGATCTCCACGGTGCCATTGTGCATCCTGACGTATTCCGCTACCAGATAAAGTCCTATCCCTGTACCACCCTGGACGGAATTCTCCTGGTTGTCGCTCTGGTACATGTACTTGAATACTTTTTCCTTGTCCTCGTCCTTTATCCCGCAGCCGCTGTCCCTGAATGAAAGAACCACTTTGCCGTCCCTGTTCTCGACCGCGACGGAGACCGTTCCTTTGTCCGGGGTGAACTTGAAGGCGTTGGATATTATGTTCATCACTATCTTACGGACCTTGTCATAGTCGAAATCCATCATTATCGAGGATTCCTTCGCAACAAGACGGAAATCGATGCCACGCTTGGCGGCTGTCGACTCGAACGAGGCCATCTGGTCTTTCACGAGAGCGAGTACGTCGCCATGGACATAATTCATGGTCTCCCCGCCTGCGTCCAGCTTGCGGAAGTCCAGAAGCTGATTGATCAGTTCGAGCAGGTAAAGCGCGTTGTTGCGGACCGTGGCAAGAATGGATTTGCCGTATTCCGGCTTCCTTGCCATGAACTCTTCAAGCGGGTTGATTATCAGCGACAGGGGAGTACGCAGCTCGTGGCTTACATTAGCGAAGAACTGGACTTTCATATCTGCCAGCTGGCGCGCCCTCTGCATTTCTTCGGCCTCCATGCGGACAGCTTCTTCCTTGCGTTTGCGCCGGATCTCGGCATTGATTATGAGTGCCGCCGCCGTCAGAGGGACGAAAATCCACAGAAGCCATGCCCACCATGTCCTATACCATGGAGGAAGTATCCTTATCGTGATTTTCTTTATGTTAGGGGAATAGACATGGTTTGCATTCCGCACCCTTACTTCAAGCTGGTATTTTCCTGCCCGGAGCATTCCTATCTGAACTATGTTCCCGGGAACGTCCACCCATTCGCTCTGGCCTTTGATCCTGTAGGAATACGTAGAGTTGTTGTCAGTGAAGACCAGGTTGGAGAATGCGAGCATCAGCGCCCTGAATCCTTCCTTTAGGACGATTTCGTCGGCGCATTCCGTACTCTTTCCCTGCAGTATGTCCGAATCGGTGAAGGTAGGGTATATTGCAGACAGGTGGACTGTAGGGCTATATTCCTTGTATTTGTCAGGTTTCGGGATAATCTCCGTGATGCCGGAGGATGTGCCGACCAGAATGTTTCCGTCCGAGGTAAGGAGCATGGACTCTTCGTTGATCGTGCCAGTAGGAAGACCGTCGGCCTCGGTATAATTGATCGTCACCATCGGATAGGTCGAGGGATTGATGAATGAAAGCCCGTCGACCGTGCCCGCCCAGATTCTGTGGTATCTGTCTTCCACAAGGCTGTTTGTCTTTACCGATTTTCCGTTGCCGATGGCCGCTATGTGGGTGGCATCTCCAGTCTTCGGATTATAATAATAGATTCCTGAGACTCCTCCGGTCCATATGTTCCCTTCGCTGTCTTCAAGTACCGAGTACATATGTGACTTCGGGATGGCGATTATCGCTTCGGAGCCCCAGGTCTCGAGATCTGTCCTGATAAGGCCGGCGGACGTCGCCGAATAGATGTATTTCCCGTTGTCGCTTATCAGCATGTCCCTAATGTTGTCACCGCTGGAACGATAGACAGTGGCGAATTTTCCTGAGTCGGTATACAGCTTCTGGATGATACCGTTGAGGGTACCCAGAATTACGTTGCCGTCGGCGTCGAGCACTATGGTATAGATGTCGTCGGAGGCTATGTCGCTGCCGGCGGTGTCATATCTGCGGACATGACCGTCGCTGTAGGAGTACATTCCGTTGCGGTATGTCCCGATCCAGAGAGTCCCTTTTCCGTCGGAGACTATGGTCCTTATGATTGTGGGGCCGATATTGACTTTTGCGATCTTGCCCGTGCGCTTGTCCAGCCTGAGGAGACCGTTGCCGTCGGTCCCCATCCAGAGATAGTCTCCCTCTTCGCAGAGGGCCTGGATATCGTACTGGTCTCCGAACTGGTGATTGATGAAGACTTGAGGCTCCGCCGACCAGTAGGACACTCCGCTTTTGTAGTTGCCGATCCAGACAGTGCCGTCGTCGTCGATGATCAGAGAGTTCAGATTGTTGCTGGCGACGGAGTTCGGATAGCGCTGGTCGTGCCGGAATGATGACATTTCTCCCGTTCCGGGATCATAGATGAAGCCGGCAGTATGAGTCGACGTGATCCAGATCTTGCCGTCAGGCGCCTGTCGGATGGACGTAATCCTGTTGAAGCCTCCGGAATCGTCCGGAATCGGTACGGAATTCCATTCTCCGGTGAAGTGGGAGAGCCGGTATATGGCTGGGGAGAGATCGCTGTATATCCAGATGTTCCCGGTCTTGTCGATGAAAAGATGAGGCCAGGAGTTATCCATGGTCCTGCGGTAGTCTTCCGGTACGGATATCCTCCTTCGAGTCTTGTCCCTGGGGTCGATTACGGAGAGACGCCCGTCCGTGAAGAGAATGTATGTGCTTGCGTCTTTGATGAAGACGTCGCTGATGACGTCTCCGGAGAGACGGAATTTTGAAGTCGAGCCGTCGTAGGAGTCGTAGATCCACAGATAGTCGGGCGAGACCGCCCAGAAAAAGCGCATGTTGTCGCCGGTCCCTACCCGGAAGACGTCCGTAGTTATGGCATAACGGTCGCGGAGATATGGGGATACGTCAGTCGAAAAGATTCCGGTCTCGTAGTCATAGACCGTCATTCCGGATTTGGTGTGGATCCAGATGTTGCCTTCGGTGTCTTCGGCAAGGTCGATTATTTCATCCCTGTTGCTGCCGAAATCGGCGGCGTAGTATCTCTGGACAGTATAGGCATCGAAACGGTTGAGGCCGTATGTGGTACCTACCCAGAGATAACCTCTGGAGTCATGCAGCAGGGCCGTGACGCTGTTGCTAGAGAGTCCGTCCGCAGTCGTCAGGCTCCTGAACATCAGTTTTCCGGTATCTTCCGTGGCGATGGTTGCCGTCGCAGGCATGATCTGCAGGAAGCAGATAAGTGCTGTAAGTGCGATTCGTCTCATGCTTATTATCCTTACTCTCACAAATCTAATAAAAAAATTGTGACGTTCATGGCAGATTAGCCGGCAAAGTTTGTGCAAGTAAAAAAAAAGTCTTAATTTTCGGCGTTAATTGAAAAGAGATGAAAAACTTTATTCTTGCTCTTGCAATGGTTTCATCTGTTGCGCTTTTTTCGGCTTGCGTCAATCGCAATGCCAATAAAGATACCGGACTTGAACCGACGGAATTCGATTGTTCGTCTGATATTTTCGTGGGAGATGCAAGAAGCCGTGATGCTGTGGATTTCTATTCATGCAGGATCGCCGGGCTTAAGATTTCCGAGATTGTGCCTGACATGGAGGGGGTGCTGCCGCATTCTTCCCTTGATTACTATGGTGCAAGCCGCTGCTCTGTAATCCGCTTCAAAAAGGATGAGGCCATTACTTCCGTCGATAAGGAATCGTATGTGCGTAAGGTCTACGAGGCATGCCGGAACGTCGCTGACGGTAAAAAGTGCATCTATGGGTTCGAGCGTACGGACGACAAGGTGGAAGCCAATGCCGAGCTTCCTATCGATGAACTCGTGGAGATAACGGATTTCTCTGAACCGGTGGTTGGCTTTGGCTATAAGCGGAATGGCAAGTATGTCTTTACGGAAGTCTATTTCAATGACGACGAGCATTTCCTGGCAGTGTCTGTTTCGCCGGGACGTGCTATGAGCCTGGAGGATGCCATAAAGGTAGCCGAAGGCCTTGACACTTTAAAATAAACACAATTAATGAGGATTCTTATTCTTAATGGAAGCCCCCGGAAAAAGGGGCTTGTCTCTCAGATGCTCGGTATTATGAAAGAGGAGGCCGAGCGCAAAGGAAATGAAGTAGAACTGATAGCAGCCAATGATCTTCAGGTTAAACCTTGCATCGGATGTATGGTCTGCCGTACCAAGAGTGCCTGCGCGCTGCCGGAGGATGACTCCCAGCGGGTGCTGAAGAAGCTCCAGGAAGCCGATGCAGTCATCATAGGCGCTCCGTGCTACTGGGGAAATATCCCGGGGCAGCTGAAGCTTTTGTTCGACCGTATGGTCTATGGATTGATGAGGGATACTCCTCGCTTCCCTGAACCTCTGATGAAGGGGAAAAAGGCGATCCTTGTAAGCACCAGTACTACTCCGTTCCCGTTCAACAGACTGTTCAACCAGACCCATGGGGCGATCAGGGCTCTGAAGGAGATCTGCAGCTATGCGGGATTCAAGATAGTCGGTACTATCGAAAGGGGAGGAACACGTATGCATCCGCAGTTGTCGGATAAGGACAGACGCAGATGTTCGGAAAAAATCAGAAAAATAATCGGTTGAGCTAGTCTTCTTCCCATACTCCGGGGTCCAGCCCGATATCTGACGGGTGGTACTCCGGATTCTTTTCTCCGGCTTTGAGACGACTTTCATAGTCTTTCAGGGCCCGGATTGCCTTTGGACATAATATAAGCAGCGCAATTACGTTGATCCATGCCAGCAGCCCGACTCCGATGTCGCCCAGCTGCCATATTACATTCGTCTCCCGTACCGCTCCGAACACCGCCGCGCCGAGAATCCCGAAACGGAACGCCCAGATGGCGACCGATTCGGCCTTCTTTCCTTTTTCTTTGCCCAGATTGAAGATATACATGATACTGGATTCGGAGTAGAAATAATAGGCCATGATGGTCGTGAATACGAAGAAGAACAGCGCTATGCTGACAAACTGGCCGCCGAAGCCCGAAAGCACCGAATCCACTGCCGCCTGAGTGTAGTTGACATAGTTATCTCCAAGTTCAGGAGCGTTTGCTACCAGCATTTCGCCTGTCTTCGAGTCCAGGATATTATATGTCCCGGAACAAAGGATCATCAAGGCTGTCGCCGTGCAGACGAGCAGGGTGTCGACATAGACGGAGAACGACTGGGCGAAGCCCTGTCTGGCCGGGTGCGGGACTTCGGCCGCTGCAGAGACGATCGCGCCGCCGCCCTGGCCGGCCTCGTTGGAGAAGATCCCCCGCTTGACTCCCATCATGATCGTAGATCCGAGGATTCCTCCGGCGACCGGCCTGATTCCGAAGGCGCCGTCGATTATGGACATGAAGACGCCCGGGACTTTGTCGATATGCAGGGCTATGATTACCAGCGAGATGACTACATATCCGAGGGCCATGAACGGGGTCACCAGCGACGCCACGCGGGCGATGCTGCGCACTCCGCCGATGATCACCAGCGCCAGAAGGAAGGCCAGGACAAGTCCGGAGGCAAGCGGGGCCATGCCGTATGAATTGCCGAGGGCGGAGCTGACGCCGTTGGCCTGGACGGTGGTCAGGAATAGTCCGTATCCGACAATGGTCACGATGGCGAACAATACCCCCATCCATCTTTTGCCGATGCCCTGGTCGATGTAGTTGGCCGGTCCGCCTCTGAATCCGGTCTTGTGGCGGAATTTGTATATCTGGGCGAGGGTGGATTCGACGAAGGCCGTTGATGCTCCGAAAAAGGCGATTATCCACATCCAGAAGATAGCTCCGGGACCGCCGAGGGCTATTGCTGTCGCTACTCCCACAATGTTGCCTGTCCCGACTCTTCCGGACAGGGCGACACAGAATGCCTCGAAGGAGGACATCCCTTTCCTTTCAGTCTTGCTGCGGTTGCTCTTTGCGAAAAGCGACTTTACCAGAAGGGGAAAGCGGCGCACCTGGACGAAGCCGGTGCGGATTGAGAAATATACGCCTGCGAAAATCAGCAGGGCGACAAGCAACGGGCTCCAAACCACCTCGTTAACGGCTGAGACTATCCTATCGAACATAATATTCAAAGATAAAAAATTTTTTTACTTTTGTATAGGTATGCACAGGGCCTTTTTTGTTGATTTTTAAAAAAAAGTGAAATTTTTTCCAACATTCCGGATGGTGGTTGCGTCTAATGAGTGAAACCGTAACAGAAACGGATGTTGTTAAATTTTTAAATATACTTTATCATGACTAGCATTAGTGTAATTGTTCCAATCGTCGTATGTTTCCTTCTTCCTGTAAGCATCATCCTTATCGTGTCTCTCTCTCGCAAACACGAAATCGACAAAAGAACCGATGTGATGCTCAAGGCTATCGAGGCCGGCCAGCCTGTCGATCAGAATCTTTTCGCCAGATCTTGGGAGCGCAAGTCAAACGCGGAAAAGAGTGCGGAGAAACTTCAGGGAGCCGTGGTCACTTTGCTTCTCGGTGTGGTTTTCACAGTCCTTTTCTTTATTGGAAATGACCTTCCATGGCAGAAGTACTACATAATCGCTGGTCCTGTACTCCTTGCCGCAGGTATCGCCAATTACGTTTCCTACGCGTCATTCTTGAAAAAGAATCAGGACGACCAGAAAAATGACTAGAGAAGAGTTCATAGGTCTTGTCCGAGAAGAGCAGGTATCTCTGAGGAGGTTCCTGCTTGCCTTGTGCGGAGGAGATTCCGATATGGCGGACGATCTTGCCCAAGAAGCTCTCATTCGTGCATACGTCGCCTCCGACTCTTTCCGCGGACTCTCCAAGTTCAGTACCTGGCTTTACCGGATCGCCTACAATTGCTTTATTGACAAATGCAGGCGCAAGGCTCCGGAAAAAGTCAATCTGGACGCTCCGGCGGTAGGGAATATCCCTTCCTCGGCTTCCTCTGACGCCTCATTCCGCTATCAGCAGCTTTATATGGCTCTGGAGAAGCTCCCGGAGAAAGAGAGAGCTTGCATCGCTCTGTTTTATTTCGAGGATCTTCCTGTAAAGGAAATTACCAGGATTCTCCATATGGCATCGGGAACTGTCAGATATACCCTGACAATGGCCCGCCGACATCTTAAAGATTATATTACATTATGAAAGATAATAATTTAGAGGATTTCCTCAGATCGAATAAACCGCAGGTAAAGGACGACTCCGGTTTCCTTGTCGGGCTCAACAGCAGACTAGAAGCCGTCGAGGGCATAAAGAAGGAAGTCGAGACCCAGAACCGTCTTGGCAGGAAACTGCTTGTCGGATCGCTTTTCGCCGGATTTGTCCTCGGAGCTGCGGCTGCTGCATTCATATTGCTTCATCCGGTCGATATCAACGCAGTAAATAGCGGCTGGATCGATAAGATCGCAGCCGCTCTGGAAAATTACAAGACTCCGGTATTCCTCGGCGTAGGAATATGCGCTACCGCTCTCGGACTGCTTGCAGGAAGACAGAAATCCATTCTCTGGAAATAGACTGGTGCCGGTCAGAAGGCGAAGCCTCTCCATATACGGCCTTGCGAACTCGATTTTGAAGTTGAGGAAGCGTATGGAGTAGTACTGCCGGCGAGTTTGAACATCCATATTGCCGATCCCTTGTCATTCGATTCCGTGCTGCTTATGGCACTATACCTGTTGGCAGTAGGGTTCGAAGAATCGTTGCTGTTGGTCGTAATATAAAAAGGAGTCCACAGATACTTGAAATCATTGGAAAAGCTCGTATTCCCAGGCTGGATATTACTGCTGTAATTGAAGTAGAATGTTCCTGTCTGTTCCGGGACGCTCCTTAAAGTTCCGCCCCAGGCCTGGATGATTTTGATCCACTGGCCGGCGCTCAAGGTGAACCACATGGATGCCTTCTGGTAAATCGGCAGGGTGGTGCCGTGATTCTTCGCCAGATCTCCAAGACCTTCAGTTGAACCTACGGCCAGAGAGTTTGAGAGCCCGGATTTATCTTCCATTGCCTGTTTGAGAGTAGTACAGTTGACAAGAGACGGGTGGTCCGCCATGTCATCCTTGTATTGGTCGTAGGACCATGAACGGCTTGCTGAGCTGCCTTTATAATATTCCATTTCTCCGGCAAGCACCAGACCATGGGTATATCCTTCCGTATATTCGTCATTCAGCTCCGCAAGATAGGCTATTATCCCGGCCTTGCTGCCGGATACAGTGGTGCCGTCCTCATGACTATGCTCGATATGCATATCGTTGAACAGTACATCGCCGATCCGCACGGTGAAGTCCTCGACCTCGGATTTCGAAGGGTCGAACCCTCCATCGATCACGAACTTCTTGTATTTGCCGGCGCTTACGTTATCGCAGGTAAAGCTGAACACCTTCTCTTCCGGGTTCATTCCGGAAATGAACTTGGCCTGTCCCGGTTTTACGAGATAGCGGTAATAACCCTGTTTGCGGCTAGGCTTATAGACCTTCTGCTCGAAAGAGTAGAGCTTGCTGTCCGGGGAAAGAGATTCCATCGCATCTGCCTCGGTAAGCTTGGGAAACAGATAGACCGTTCCCTTTATCTCTTCGGCCGTGGAAATGAAAATAAGTCCCATCGTATGGCCGAGACTGAATGTGAAAGTATCTCCATCCAAAGCCCCGTCACCGACCATAAGGTCGCTGGCGATATACTTCTGCGTTGTCGACTGGTCTTCCTGCGGCATCCAGTCGTTGACATATCCGGCGAAGAAACCGGCAGCGGTATTCTTGGACCAGTCCACTTTGTCGAAGTCGAATTCGGAGTTATAAGGATAGTATGCGAAATACTTCATTCCCGAGAAGAAATAGAAAGTCTCCCCGGCCGGATTCTTCCACTGGGCGCCGTCGTAGGCAAGCTCAAGATTCTGGTAATGAGTCGCTCCGCCTGAAGAGATCGAGAAAACTCCGATCTTGTCTCCTGCGAGGAAACGTGTCCTCATTATAGTATTGTCTCCGTCGGTCTCCTCTCCGTTGCTTTCTGCTGCACGTGTGATGACGGGAAGGCTCTGATAGCCGCTGTCTATGACTTTGACTGCAGGCTCCCTGCGTCCGTCGGAGTCATTTCCCTTGACTGCGTCTATCTCTTCACGGGCGCAGCTTACAGTAACCAGGGCAATGATTGCCCAGTACATATATCTTAGAATTGTTTTGTCCATTGATTTAATATTTTACTCTGTAGTACTCGTAATCTCCTCGCTCTCTCCCTCCTTGGTCCAGCCTGAACTATCTCCTGAAATCTCCTCCGGCTGGTCCTCATGGCCGGCATCCTGATCGTCCCCATCTTTCTTCCAGCCTCCCGCTTCAGCTCCCGTATCGGGATTGCCTTCCTCCATGATGACGTCGCCTTCGCCTTCTTTATTCCATCCGCCTGCGACGAAGGCGAGCGGAATCACTCCGGAAGTAACTTCCGTACTGGAACTAAGATCCCAGAGCCATCCCAGGATCGAGAACTCGGCGTCCTTTATGTCATCCAGGTCCACGATGCCATCGCCGTCCCATGTCCATACCAGGTTGTCTCCCACCATCGGAGTGACTTCCAGTTTGGTGGTGTCGGCGCTGACGCTGATGTCATAGACGGATATATGGCCGGGAGTCAGCCGACCCATCCTGTCCTTCGGGATATAATAGTAAGTATGCCCCAGAAGGGTGATGGCCAGAAGGGGCTTCTTGTCGAAATTGTCAGGAAGCACCAGGGCCTCGTAGCATTTCAGGTATGGGCCCGTCTCCGGGACAGTCTCGTATGGAATTATATATCCCTTGTCTCCGCTGCTGCGGGAGAGAGTCCAGACTCCGAAATCAGAGTCTGGATCCTCTTCGAACGATGCGCGCATCGCGACAGGATAGTTCTCGTCGCCGATTGTCAGGCTCTCCAGAGCTGCAGCATTGTCCTTGAGGGCACCTTCATTCTTGACTCTGACCATGATTTTGGAAGTCTGGTGGTAGAAGTTGATCCTTGCATGGAAACGGTCGGTATAGGTCAGTCTGACAGGGGAGGCATAGAGAAAGTCGCTCTGCCTCATTCCGGCGCCGTCGCCAGAGTTCTGGTCGGCTGCGACTGTCCATTCAGAAGGGATCGTCTCCATGGCTACGCCGTCGCCTCGGGCCCATCCAGAGACGCGTCTGGTCTCATTCGAGGCCCTCCACATGAACGGGCTCCCGGAAGGAGCGGCTTTGAGCCTGATTCCGTCTCCGAGGCAGACTTGGTACATCTTTACCTCTCCGTCCATCCGTACCGCTACTTTGTCATCCTCCATCCAGGTCCCAGGGGGCGCGGAGGCGCATATCACTACCGGTTCCGGGCTTGCAAGAAGGTTGTCCGCCTCGTGCGAGGCCGAACATGCCGCCAGAGATATGACCATCCCTGCGGCCATCATGTTAATGATTCTTTTCATGACATCGTCCGGTTAAATGATGATATCGACATCGGCCTGTACTCCCGGCTCCCAGTCATGCACGAATGTCTCGTATTCGAGGGCCAGGGAGACTACGGATATCTGGTAAGTATAGATCTTGCCCCACTGCCATTCCTGGATGTTCTTGCTCTTAAGTTTCGTCTCCAGGACGTGGATGTCCGTTACTCCGTCTATCTCGGCCTCATACCGGATCTGGAGCCGGGCTTCATCCGGGATAGGCTGGGGGAGCATGATAAAGGTATTGTCGCCTCCGGCGACTTCCTGCCGGCCATCCGGGTCTTCCGCGAGAGTGACTCCTTCTACTACATAATCCGGATAGACGGAAAATACTCCGTCGGTCCCGCTGTCCAGAGACCACCCTTCATCGCCGATCCTGTATGCGCCTTTTTTATGGACATTTATCAGAGAGATGCTCCTGATCGTTCCGGCAAGGCCGATGTCTCCGGTGACGAACCGGATCGCGGACAGCCTGTGGTACATGGTGACGGGCACATCTTTGTTCTCTGCGTCGGTGCTCAGAACCGGAGATTCTCCGGTCATCAGGTCGATCTGGCCGGCCACGTCCGAAGGGACTTCATATTCCAGCGACATGGGGCCGGAGACGGATGAATCGGATAGCCTGATCGCCGGCGTGCCTGTCTGGGGAGCATAAGGGTAGTATGCCTGGAATCTGAGGTGTCTGCCGGCTTCCGGTTTCTGGAAACTGTTGAGCGTGTTCCAACCGGCGCCGCTTCTGACGACTTCTTCATTCCACATATATTCCGGCCGCCCGGAGATGTCCTCTGTATCGGAAATGTAGGCCGATATGCCCACACTTCCGGTCAGGGAGTTCTCCGGAGCGCTCCGGACTGTAAGTTCTTCTGTGGAAAAAGTGAAGTACCATCTTTCCCCGGCTGTCTCTGCAGTGGCATTGTCTTTCGGAGTGCATGCAGTAATCGACAGGGCCAGGAATGCGGCAAGTCTAATCTTCTTCATCTTCGCGACCGCTGACGATAGCGTCAAATACAGATGAGAAGTCAGAGCCGCAGATTATGGACTCGCAGTCTAATTCTACTATAGAAATTTCTGGTTTTGTATAAATGGTTTTCATGATTTTATTCTTGATGTTTTGTTGATGATTCTAAAATTCCATGTCCTCCGGAGTGTCGTTTCCGTAGGTCCAGGGGTCGACGTCTATATCGAAGCCTGAACCGAACGACATCGGTTGTCCTTCGCTGTCATAGCCGCCGGAAAAAGTGATGGAGTAAGTGACCGTCTTTCCTTCAGTCGTCTTTAATATGTTGGCCGGCAAATAAACATCGCCGTACGTGGAATCCGATCCGAGGACATAATGTCCGTTGGCATTCTTTATCTTGCAGAGAAGCTTTATGTAAACATGACCTTCCATGTCGGCCTCCAGAGTGGAGACAGGACTTGTGTCCTTGGTCTTCCATTTGGTGGTCTTCGGCTGGGGAATCACGAGAAAAAGAGTATCCTTGTCTACGAGATACTGCTTTGTCCTTGATACCTCGAAAGGCTCGTCAAAGATACGTACCATCTTCCCGCGGGTTGTCCCTTCTTTCCAGGTCCCGGTGTTCGAGGTGGTGGCATCGAATGTGAAGGTGCCTGAATCAATCATGTTATATACCGATATTCCGCCGACAGTTACTGTGCAATCTTCCTCCATCTTGTTGATTATTGTGAAGTTCAGGGCGGATAATGCCGGTCTGAAACTCAGTCCGGTCCTTCCTCCGTTCTCATACACATTGACTCCGATAGACGAAGAATACATAAGGTCGAACTGGTCTTCGGAACTTTCCGGTACGGTATAGGTGAATGTCTGTCTGGATGAATTCATGGTCAGCTTATCCATGACTCCGCCTGCGGATATCTTTGCAAAGGATGCGTTCACCGCATAGAAGTTGACATTTCCTTCAGGGGTCGTGAGAGGCTTGTCCTGACTCCAGGTACCATCTGCATTCCGTTGGAAGACTACGTTTGACGCGAAGACTTTCTTTCCGAGAATACCGAAAACTCCGTATTTGTCAATGCCGGAAGCATCCAGACGTGAGCCGCGGGTAAGGGGAGTGCCTTCTATCGATATGTCGAACGTGACAGGGTATCCTTCAGGATAGGCTGTCATAGATCCGGGAGTGTTTTTGGTACATGCCAGGATTACAGGACAAATGACCGTCAGGGCCACTTTGATCAATAGCTTCATAAGCTATTATGGTTCAATAGGGATGATAATCTGGATTTCCTGGAAGAGGTCGCGTCCGTTTGACTTCTTGACCTTGTCTATTCCGATGTTCAGCGTATTGGTCTTGTTGAACCCGAATCCATTGGCCATGGTCAGCGGGATGAAGAGTTCCTCGACGTTGTCAGAAGTGCCGTTTGCTGCCGCCTCCTGGTTTCTGTAGTCCAGATGACTCTTGAGGTAGACATTCATGGAGTAATCGTCAGATGTCGGAATCCAGACGCTGATCATAGGGTCGTTAAGCCAGTCGTCGTTGTCAGTGCTGAGCTGGCCGCCATCATCGATGTAAAGCTCTTTCGCATCGTCATATTCATCCTCGTCGGAATCCTCATCCAGGCCGTAGTAATCATAGAAAGTCTGGCCTCCCATATATTCATAAAGCTGACAGGTGACTCCGATATAGCTGTCTTTCAGAGGATGTCCTTCTGTTCCGTCCGTGTCCCATGCAGTAGGCTTCTGCGGCATCACGTAGATCTCTCCGATGGCATCGCTGTCGATGTAGCGGCTGTCCAGAAGAGTGTATCCTGACACCGGAGTCGGTGTGAATTCCACAGGCTCCTTCAGGTCGATTACGATGTCTCTGTACTCGGCATCGTCAGGATTGACTGTCCATGGGTTCGAGTCGAAGCCGGCGAAGTCGAATGTTCCCTTCGTGGCTATATGGTAAAGAGTGATTCTGGTGATCTTGATATGGTAGTCGCTGTCTCCGAATCTGCTGGCCTTGTCGAATCCGACTTTGAACCTGACTGAGGACAGCGCATGCTTGAAATTCAGCAATACGGTCTCGCCGTCCGGATGGTCTTCGTTCTTGGATACAAGAAGGTCTTTCTGGTTGGCGAAGGATTCCGGTACGGTGTATTCGAACTTGCCGTCAATGATGTCCGGCACTTCTGCGGTATTGTCGCTAACCCCGTAGAAAGTGTGGGTCGCGCTGCCTCCCGGCCATCTGAGATCAGAGTGGTCTGTGGAAATCCAGGCGTCCTGCTGTTTTGTGAACAGGTAGTCAGAAATCCATGGAGCGTCCGTTCCCTGGATACCTACCATTTTGAAAGAGTTCACGGCGCTGATCGCCTGTCCCTTTGTGTCGGCGACTTTAACGATGAATGGTTTTCCCGAAGGAGCCTCTTTTGTGCAGCCCGCAAAAGTGGCTGCGGCCGCCAATATGGCGACTGCCCAAGTGGTTGTTATTTTCATAACTGGTTGGTGTGAAAGTTAATAAGTAATACAATTGTGAATAGTATGTTCTTTTTGATTAGTGATGCTTTAAATTCAATTGTTCGCTTAATCGAAGATAGGAATCTTTTTCCGTATTACAATGGCTTCAGAGCACTTTTGTTACAAATTTGTTATGTTTTTTTCCTGTTGAAGAAATGGTGGAAATCTTTTAAGTGAAAATATTCAGGTTATAAAGAAAAATAGCTATATTCGTGCTCAAGTTTTCCGTATGAGCATAGAATCACTAAAATCTAATATCAGAACGATTCCGGATTTCCCGATCAAGGGAATTCTGTTCTGGGATGTGACCACGCTTTATAAGAACGCTGACTGCATCAGGGAACTCGAAGATATTCTTTACGATCTTTACAAAGACAAAGGCATTACAAAGGTAGTCGGTATCGAATCCAGAGGATTCGTCATGGGTGCCGCCCTGGCCGTCAAGCTCGGCGCCGGTTTCGTGCTTGCCCGCAAGAAGGGCAAGCTTCCGGCAGAGACGCTGAGCGTGACATACGACAAGGAGTACGGCAAGGACACTATTGAAATCCATACCGATGCCATTGAACCTGACGACGTCGTACTGATCCATGATGACCTTCTCGCTACGGGAGGCTCCGCGCTCGCCGCTTCCAGACTCGTCGAGAAGTTCCATCCAGCCAAGACCTACATCAATTTTATTATAGAATTAGTAGAACTGAATGGAAGGAAAGTCCTTCCTGACGGTA
Source organism: Bacteroidales bacterium WCE2008 (assembly GCA_900167925.1). Classification (NCBI taxonomy): domain Bacteria; kingdom Pseudomonadati; phylum Bacteroidota; class Bacteroidia; order Bacteroidales; species Bacteroidales bacterium WCE2008. The sequence continues at coordinate 370,821 of FUZM01000002.1, read as the reverse complement.
TAGAAGTTACGTCGATTATTCAGGTTTAATTAATGCTATATGAGTAAATTCCTTGAAAAGGCTTTTGGCTTCGACAGCCAGAAGCACACAGTCCGTACAGAGATACTGGCTGGTGTTACCACTTTCCTGACGATGGCCTATATCCTGGCTGTCAATCCAAGCATCTTCGGCGCTCTTGACGGTATGCCAAACGGCGCCGTATTCACAGCTACAGCATGCGCTGCTCTCATCGCTACTCTTGTGATGGCCCTCTATGCAAAGAAACCGTTCGCCCTTGCCCCTGGTATGGGACTCAACGCTTTCTTCGTTTATACGGTCTGCCTCACTATGGGTTACAGCTGGCAGTTCGCCCTTACCGCAGTCCTGATCGAGGGTATCATCTTCGTGATCCTCTCCGTGACCAGAATCCGTACGTGGCTGCTCAATGCTATTCCTCTGTCCCTCAAGAAGGCAATCGGAGCGGGAATCGGTCTTTTCATCGCATTCATCGGTCTGCAGAACGCCGGAATCATCGCCAACTCTGACGCAACTCTCGTCGTTCTCGGCAAGATAACCGAAGGCCCGGCTCTTCTCGCCGTCATCGGCGTATTCATCACCGGCGCTCTCGTTATCCTCAATGTCCGCGGCGGAATGCTTATCGGTATCATAGCTACGACAATCATCGGTCTGTTCATCAAGGATCCTGCATCAGGCGCCGCAATCACGAAGCTTGGCGGCTTTGTCTCTACACCTCCAAGCCTGGATCCGATATTCTGCAAGTTCGATTTCAGCCAGGTATTCTCTCTGGACATGCTCGCAATCGTGTTCACCTTCCTCTTCATCGATATGTTCGATACCATGGGAACGGTCATCGGAGTATCCCAGAAGGCCGGAATGGTTGACAAGGACGGTAATATTCCTGAGGCCGAGAAGGTATTCCTTGCTGACTCTATCGGTACTGTCGCAGGAGCATGCCTCGGTACCTCTACTACGACGACCTACGTGGAAAGCTCCTCAGGTGTCGCAGCTGGCGGACGTACAGGTCTTACGGCATTCAGCGTCGCAGTCTGCTTCGCTCTTGCCTTGTTCCTTTCTCCTATCTTCCTGGCTATCCCGAGCGCAGCTACGGCTCCTGCCCTTATCATTGTCGGAATGATGATGATGACCCCGGTGATTGATATCGAGTGGGGCGACTACCGCGAGGCTCTTCCTGCATTCATAACCATGATATTCATGCCTCTTGCCTACAGTATCTCCGATGGTATTCTCCTTGGCGTGATCACTTACGTAATCCTTAATGCGATTACCGGAAAGGCAAAGAAGATTTCAATCACGATGTGGGTTCTTGCTGCACTTTTCGTGCTCAAGTATATCTTCATCTAAGACATTGTAATATAGAGTAATGTGCGAAGCCATTCCGACGTATCAGGCGCAGAATGGCTTCGTGTATTTTAGCAGTGTTGTTTTTAAAGTAAAATGATGTAACTTTGCATGGGATTATGGGAGAAAGCAGATTTTTTATCGACAGTCCTTCGGGCAAAATATCAGTTGTGGTCCAGAGACCGTCGCAGGTTTCCGGGAAGTGCCCTGTCGTCATCCTGATGCATGGACTGATGGCGAGCAAGAATCTGGAACCTCTCAAAAGCATGGCGAAAGCCCTTCCTCAGCAAGGTATAGCATCTTTAAGTTTTGATTTCAACGGCCACGGCAGAAGTTACGGGAAAATGAGTGAAATGACAGTCCTGAAAGAGATCGATGACGCCCGTTTCGTTTATGACTATGTATGCGCCCAGGAATGGGCCGGCAGCATAGCCTTTGCCGGTCATTCGCAGGGCGGAGTCGTTTCCGCGATGCTTGCCGGAGAACTCGGACCGAAGCTCTCGGCTCTCGTACTGCTGTCTCCAGCCCCGTCACTCAAGGATGAGGCCATAAGCGGAAGCATTATGGGGCGCCGTTTCGATCCGGAGAATCCTCCTGAAAGACTGCATGTCTATCTCCATACTTTGGGCCGGGATTACATCACTGTCGCCAGGTCTTTGCCGATATATGAGAATTCTTCGGCGTATGAAGGCCCTGTCTGCATAATCCATGGCGCCAACGACATCATAGTGCCGGTCCGTTATGCGGAGGAGTTCAACGGAATATACAAGAACAGCGAACTGCATGTCATCCCCGGAGAAGGGCATTTCCTCAGAAAAAAAAGAAACGACATTATAGAACTGACTGTTAACTTTTTGAAAAATAATCTCTCATGAATCTATTCCCTAATGTTGAAGAAGCATACACAAAGGAGCATCTCTCCGCAAGGTATGCCCAGCGGCTCGCAGAATATATAGCGTTCGGACCAATTGTCTTCCAGGCCAGCAGAATGATGCTGGAATTCGGTATTCTCGATATGCTGAGGGATAACGGACTGACTATCTCTGAAGTGGCGGAAAAAGCCGGAATATCGGAATATGCCGCAAAGGTGCTTCTGGAAGCGTCGCTTTCTATCGGAACTGTGCTGGTGGACAAAGAAACGGACAGATTCAGCCTTTCCAAGACAGGATGGTTCCTTCTCAATGATCCTGCTACCAGAGTCAACATGGACTTCAACCACTATGTCAACTATGAGGGATTCTACCGGCTGGAGGAGTCGTTGCGTAACGGTAAGCCGGAAGGCCTGAAGCATTTCGGAGACTGGCCGACCCTTTATGAGGGCCTGTCATCCCTTCCTGAAAGAGTCCGCGAGAGCTGGCTTGCCTTCGACCATTTCTATTCTGACCATTCATTCGACAGCGCCCTGGAGATCGTCTTCGGATTCAAGCCGCGCAACATAATCGATGTCGGCGGAAATACCGGCCGGTGGGCTACCGAATGCGTCAAATACGATCCGGATGTGAATGTGACCATAATCGACCTTCCGCAGCAGCTCGGGCTTATGCGCGAGGCTACGAAAGACGTCACGGGGGCAGACAGGATCCATGGCGTCCCTATGAATATGCTGGACCAGTCGGCTGCCTTCCCTGAAGGGCTGGATGCCGATGTTATCTGGATGAGCCAGTTCCTTGACTGCTTCTCCGAGGATCAGATATTCAGCATCCTCAGCCGCGCCGCCAAGATCATGACGGACAAGACCAGACTCTGTATCATGGAGACGTTCTGGGACCGTCAGAGATTCGAGCCGGCATCATTCTGCCTTACTATGACTAGCCTTTACTTTACAGCTATGGCAAACGGCAACTCGAAGATGTATCATTCCGATGATATGATCTCGATCATAAACAAGGCCGGACTGGAAATTGAGACCATCCATGACGGACTTGGCCAGGGACACAGCATTCTAGTATGTAAACTTATCAGATAAAAATATGACTATTCAAGAGATTCAAGAAACAGTAACGGGTTTCCTGACAGAAGAACTCGAAATCGACGGATCCAAGATCTCCGGCGACGCCCGCCTCAAGGAAGATCTCGGTATAGACAGCCTGGAGATCGTGGACGTGGTTGTCTATGTCGACCAGGCCTTCGGCTTCAAGATGAGGCCGGAAGACTTCCGCGAGATCAAGACATTCGATGATTTCTGCAAACATATAGAGACGAAAATTGGCTGAGACCGGACATAAGGCCTGGCAGGGCAAGACTGACGGAACTCCTTGGATGCAGCGATCTCTGATCGCTTTGTTCAGGGTGTTCCCGCTATGGCTTCTGTACGGACTTATGGGCCTTGTGATCCCTTTCTACATGATGTTCGCTCCGGGATTCGGAGCCTCCTACAGGTTCTTCCGGAAGCGTATAGGCAAGGGGCCTGTAAGCTCTTTCCTGCACGTCTATAAGAACGAATTCGAGCTGGGAATGGTAGTGCTTGACAGGTTTGCCGCATATGGGGGCAAGAACTTCAAGGTAGAAGTGGAAGGACGGGACATCTTCGACGGACTCTGCGCGAAGGAATCCGGCTTCATCATGCTTACGGCCCATGTCGGCAACTTCGAGATGGTAGGATATACCCTCAGCAGCGGAAAGACGGTCAACGCTCTCGTCTTCGGAGGCGAGACGGATACGATCAAAAGCAACCGTTCCAAGGTCTTCGGACGCACTAACGTGAAGGTCCTCCCGATATCCGGGGACATGTCCCATATTTTCCTGATGAACGACGCTCTTTCCCGCGGGGAGATCGTAAGCATCAGCGGAGACCGTTCGACGGATTCCGGAAGGACGATATCATGTCCTTTCATGGGAGAGAACGCCAGATTCCCTCTGGGGCCGTTCAAGCTTGCGGCCGTAAGGGAAATCCCCGTGATAGCTGCGTATTCCCTCAAGACCGGGATGTCAAGGTACAAGGTCTATGTGGAGGCTCTCCCGGAATACACGGGAAAGGAGAATAAGATCCAGTTCCTTGCCGACAGCTATGCCGCTTCGCTTGAAAAGATAGCCCGGAAATATCCGGACCAGTGGTATAATTTTTATGATTTCTGGAAATAGTGGAGCCTAAAGAAGTAAATATCGGAGATATACTGCTCCAGCAGCCGCCATTCCGCTTCGTTGATTCGCTTGAATCTTACGACGAGGCCGGCGTGACGACTCTTTATGAGGTTCCGCAGACGGGAGTCTTCGTGCAGGATTCCAGGTTCGAAGAAGGAGGCATCGTGGAGAACATGGCCCAGGCCAGCGCCGCCCGCATCGGGTATATCTCTAAGTATATACTTCATATACCGGTGCAGATAGGCTTCATCGGCCAGGTACGAAACCTTGAGATATCCAGGTTTCCGAAGTCCGGCGAGGTGCTCCGCACCAGGATCACGGTCCTCCAGGAAGTCTTCGGGATAACTTCTGTTTCGGCAGAAACATTCATAGATGACGAATTGATTGCCAAGGCAATGATAAAAAGTGCGCTGAAAGATGAGTAGAGCAGGATGCATTTCATATGGTATGGTCACTCCGCTGGGGGAGACGGCTGAGGCTGTCTTCAGCTCCATCCTGGAGGGGCGGACCATGCTTTGCCGTCATGACGGCACGTTCGGCTGCAAAGAGCCGTTCGTGGCCTCATTGCTTGACAGGGAAAAATACAGGGAGCCTGGCTACAACCTCTTCGAGACTGTCTCGATCGAGGCTGCCAGAAAGGCCATAGAAGCCGCCGGCATCCGTCCTGATTCCGGCAGAGTCGGCTTCGTGCTTTCTTCGATCAAAGGAAACATAGAGGCCATCGGCAGCGAAGATGTCACCCTGGCCCATTCGGCTGTCAGGATAGCGCGGGCGTTCAATAATCCCAACCCTCCGCTGGTAGTCTCCAACGCCTGCATCTCGGGACTGGCGGCGATAGTCCAGGCCCGCAGAATGATTCTTCACGGGGATTATGACCATATAGTCGTCATCGGAACCGAAATCCAGAGCCGGTTCATCGTATCGGGCTTCCAGTCGCTGAAGGCTTTGTCCATGGCCCCGTGCCGTCCGTTCGACGCCGGCAGAGACGGCCTGAATCTGGGAGAGTCGTCTGCGGCCATGATCATAGGACACGAGGGCGGATGGGAGATCGTCGACGGCGCGGTCCGCAACGATGCGAACCATATTTCCGGGCCGTCCAGGACCGGAGAAGGCAGTTTCAACGCTCTCCGGTATGTCCTCCGGAAAGCCGACGTCAGCGAGCTGGCGTTTGTCAATGTCCATGGGACCGCAACCCTGTACAACGACGAGATGGAATCGTTCGCCCTGGAGAGGGCCGGGCTCCAGAATGTTCCTGTAAATGCTCTCAAAGGGTATTTCGGTCATACGATGGGGGCTGCCGGCATTCTCGAATCGGCACTTTCGATGATGGCCTGCGACAGGGGAGTGATCCTTCCGACAAAGGGCTTCGGCCAGCTCGGAGTCACTCATCCGATCAACGTCAACGCCACTCTTGCCAAGACTTCCGGGACTTCGTTCATCAAGCTGCTGTCAGGTTTCGGCGGAGTCAACGGTGCTGTCCTGTTCAGAAAAGGAGGGCTGGAATGAGACTACTGAAATACATATCGATAGATTCCGGAACGGATCTTACGGCTTTGTACCGTTCGCTCAAGATGGAGTATCCGAAGTTCTTCAAGATGGATATACTCTCCAGGCTTGGACTGCTCGGGGTGGAGATGCTGGTGAAAGATGAGCAGGGGCGGTTCGAACCGAGGAAAGACAGGGCCGTAATCATGTTCAGCAGGTCCGGGTCCCTGGTGAATGACGGAAATTTCCAGAAAACGGTACAAGATTTCCCGAGTCCAGCATTATTTGTGTATACATTGCCGAATATAGTGACCGGGGAAATTGCGATAAGGAATAAATATGCCGGAGAAACTTCGGCTTATGTGACAGACGGATTCGATGCAGACCGTATATTTGCGACAGTGGAAGAGGCGTTCATGGATGAGGAGACACGGTCTGTCATCTGCGGATGGATAGATTGTCCTTCGGAAATCGGGTTCGAGGCAGTGATCTGGCTTGTGGACCGGGATGGCGAAGGATTTGACAGTGAAATAATCAAGAAAATATATTATGGAAGAACTGATCAATGAGATTAAACTGAAAGTGATTGAGGCGTTGAACCTTGAAGGAATGACTCCGGAAGATATCGACGACCATGCGCCGCTGTTCGGCGACCAGGGCCTGGGCCTTGATTCTATCGATGTCCTGGAGCTTATAGTGCTTCTGGAGAAGAATTATGGAATCCATATCGCTTCTCCGGCAGATGGAAAGAAAGTCTTCCAGAGTTTCGCCGTAATGGCAAAATACGTTGCTGAAAACAGAAAGAAGTGACAGGCAGGATCGTCATAACAGGAGCCGGCGTAGTAAGCGCTATCGGATCGGACAAGGATAGGACTCTCGAGTCTCTCATCGCTTCCCGTTCCGGTATCGGGACTCTGCGCCATCTCAAGACCTCGCTCTCGGATTTCCCGTCCGGGGAATTCGCTCTTTCAGACGCTGAACTTGCTGCGGAACTCGGAATCGGCGAGAAAATCAGCAGGACTTCTCTCCTTGGAATAAAGGCGGTAAGAGAAGCTCTGGCCCAGGCAGGGATAGAGGACGCCTCCGGCATTCCGCTGATCGGCGGGACTACTGTGGGAGGAATGGACCTTAGCGAGAGGATGTTCCCGGAGTACTCTCCGAAACATGACTGCGGCTCTTCTACTGACGATATCGCCCGCTATACCGGCGCGACAGGTTTCAGGACGACTCTTTCGACTGCATGCTCGTCGGCTGCCAATGCCATAATCCTGGGGGCCAATCTGCTCAGGAGCGGGCTATGCACCAGGGTAATTGCCGGAGGAAGCGAATGCCTGACCGACTACCATATGAACGGATTCAACTCTCTGATGATTCTCAGCAGGGAGCTGTGCTCTCCTTTCGACAAGGACCGTACAGGCCTTAATCTGGGAGAGGGCGCAGGTTTCCTGGTGCTTGAGACGGAGGAGTCGGCAATTGCGAGAAAGGCAAGACCTGTCGCCGTCTTGTCCGGTTTCGGCAATGCCTGCGATGCTTACCACCAGACAGCTTCTTCCCCTGAAGGAGAGGGAGCTTTTCTGGCAATGGGGAAGGCTCTGTCGATGGCAGGATTGCGTCCTTCCGATATCGGATATATCAATGCCCACGGTACCGGAACGCCTAACAACGACGCTTCCGAGAGCCATGCGATAAGGCGGGTTTTCGGGGAGGACGTACCTCCCGTGTCTTCCACCAAATGCTTTACCGGCCATACTACAAGCGCTTCGGGGTCGATCGAGGCCGTTTTCTGCATACTTGCCCTGAATCACTCTTTCATTCCTGCTCAGACGGGCTGGAAGACCCAGGACCCGGAATGCATCACTCCGTACAGGGGAAAGGGAACGGTAAAGCTAGAGCATGTGATGTGCAATGCCTTCGGCTTCGGAGGAAACGATACTTCGCTTATAATATCAAAATACTGATGGGAAGAAAAGTCTACATTAAGGCTATATGTGAATTCCGGAACGGAGACCCCGAGCCGGATTACAGGAACATATTGTCTCCGATTGCTTCCAGACGTATGGGAAAGATGCTGAAACATGCAATCTGGACGTCCGTGGAGGCTCTTTCCGTTGCCGGCCTGAAGAATGTAGATGCAATCATGACGGCTACGGACCACGGCTGCATACTCAATACGGAACAGTATATGAGCGCCCTTTACGGAGTAAGCGAAGCGGCTTTGAGTCCTACCAGTTTCATGCAGTCCACGCACAACACGGTCAGCTCCATGATAGCCATCCATCTGGGATGCCACGGCTACAATGCGACTTATTCCCATACCGGGGCTTCGCTTGAGAGCGCATTGCTGGATGCATGGCTGCAGATATCCCTCGGGGATATCGATACGGCTCTCGTAGGGAAATTTGACGAGGTGGCTCCGCTGTTCTGCAAAGACGGGGCAGGGGAGAGTGTTGCCATAAGTTATGTGCTTTCCGCCGATCCGGAAGGCTCTATAAGAGAATTAACAATGCCAGAGTTATGTATAAACTGATTCCGCTTTCGCTGCTGCAGAGCCTGTTTCTCTGCGGCGGCCAGATTCTGTTCAAGCTGGGGCTCAATGCCTCGGGACCGTTCAGCTGGTCCTGGGGTTTCTTCAAGGCTCAGCTGACGAACTGGTGGTATCTCGGATGCGGCCTTTCGTTTGCCGCGGCGACTGTGCTGTGGGCCTATATACTTAGGAATTTCCCGTTCAGCATAGCTTATCCGCTTTCGTGCCTGAGTTACGTGCTCGGTGTTTTCGCCGCTATAATGATCTTTAAGGAAACCGTATCCTGGACCCAGTGGATCGGAGTATTCCTGGTAGTGTCGGGTTGTATATTGATTGCAAAATGAGAAAGCTCCTTATCTTGATATTCCTCTCCATCGGTCTTGCCTCAGCCGCGCAGGATAACCTTAGCGTCTCCAGACTGATGGAAGCCAATTCCTTCAATACAGTAAAAGCGATATATGTCCAGACCCGCCACTCGGCCCTGATGACGGAGGATCTGGTCAGTACCGGAATCCTCTACCTTTCGTCTCCGGACAAGGTCCGCTGGGAGACCCTCACTCCTTATCAGGACGTAAAGGTAGTGCGTGGTGACGCAAAAAGGAGAAGAGGCTTCAGAATACCTAAGGAGAAGGATTTTTCCATTACTCCGGTCGAGGGAAAGAAAGACCAGTTCCTGCTTAGGCCTCTCACCAGGGATATGAAGAATCTTTTCGACTCCGTACTTGTCACGGTCGACCCTGCGACATACAGGATAGTTTCCGCCAGAATCAACACCTCGGAGGAAGACTGGACTGAACTCGTATTCAGCGCCGTCACAATCGACGAGCCTCTGGATGAATCCTTATTCAAGAGATAGATATGCTTCAGGGAGATTTATATGAAATAGTTTCCGTATCATGCGGTGAAGGACAGGTCTACAAAATCGAATTCCTGCCCGGAAGCCGGATATACAAAGCGCATTTCCCGGGCTTTCCCATAACTCCCGGAGCCTGCCTCCTGCAGATCGCCATCGAACTGGCGGAGAGGACTGTAGGCAAGGGGATCATGAAAACGGCGAAGAATGTACGATTCCTCGCCCCTGTCATTCCCGCGGAAGGGAAGACAGCCGTTTTTACCGTCGTCCCGGAAGGGGGCGATATTTCAGTGACGGTCTCCGACGAGGCTGTCACCTATGCAAAAATGAGTTTTACGCTTGAGTAATGACCTTCATATATGCATTCTGATTCCCGCATTCAACAATGGCGGGACGGTTGGCGCTGTAGTGGAAAGGGCCCTGGCTACCGGTCTGCCTGTAATCGTGGTAAACGACGGCAGCACCGACGGTACGGCGGAAATCCTTTCCCGCCTGCCTGTGACTGTCGTCTCATACGAAAAGAACAGGGGAAAGGGGCATGCGCTCAAGACCGGGTTCCGGAAAGCGACCGGGCTGGGATATGATTATGCCGTGACAATCGATGCCGACGGGCAGCATTTCCCAGAAGACATTCCGACCCTTCTGGACCATGCGGAAAAGGATAGGCTGGTCGTGGGAAGCCGGAATCTGAACGCTGAAGGAATGCCTTCAGGCAATACTTTCGCCAACAGATTCTCGAATTTCTGGTTTACTCTGCAGACCGGCGAAAGGGTCCCGGATACCCAGAGCGGTTTCCGCATCTATTCTCTCGGGACATTGCCTCCTCTATGGATGGTCCCGTCCAGATATGAGGCCGAATTGCTGCTGCTGGTGCTGTCGGCATGGAAAGGAGTGCGGATAGACTCCGTGCCGATAAGGATATGCTATCCTGAAGACAGGGTGTCGCATTTCCGCCCATACGCCGATTTCGCAAGGATCAGCGTGCTCAACGTCATCCTGTGTCTGCTGGCCGTGGTCTATGGATATCCGCGCCTGCTGATGCGCAAGATTGTAAAGCGATGAAAAGACTGATACTGGACATACATGACTATCTTTCCTCCCGTAAGAGTCTTGCGGCGGCGCTGGTTGTGGCGCTGCTGGCGCTCTGCGTGATCTCGGCGCTCAGGATGGAATATGATGAAGACATCTCGTCATTCCTGCCTCAGAATGAGCAGAGCCGCATGTACTCGGAAGTCTATTCCAGACTTGGGACGCAGGATATGCTGACAGTGTTCTTCGAAGGAGAGTCAAGAGATGACGTCGCCGATGCCATGTACGCCTTCCGGGACATCTGGGCAGAGACCGATACGACGGGAATCGTCGAAGACATAAGCTTGAGCGGGGAAGATGTCGGAGTCGGCGAAGTCTTCGGTTTCGTCCGCTCCAACTGGCCATATTTCCTGAATGAAGCCGATTATGAGCGTATGGATTCGCTTCTGTCGGAGCCCGGTTTTATTGCCGGAGCCATGGCCGGGAACCGCGCGTCGCAGTATTCTTTCTCGTCGAAGATCGAGTCGGAGTATATGCGCTCGGATCCTCTGAAGCTGTTCTCTCCCGTCCTGCTGAGGCTGAGGGAAATGGCCCCGGAGAGCGGATTCAGCACTGAGGACGGACTCATATTCACGGAAGACGGGCTGGGCGTCGTCTTTTTCCGTTCGCCGTTCGGGGCTTCGGAATCCGACCGTAATGCCGGTCTGGTGGAGATTCTGGATGAGGTCAAGGCTAAGGTCATGGACCTTTATCCCGAGGTCTCCGTATTCTCGACCGGAGGACCTGAAGTCGCCGTGGAGAATGCGTCCAGAATCAAGAAGGACAGTATCCTTGCCCTGCTGGTGGCCGGAATCCTCATATCCCTGGTACTTTGGTTCAGCTACCGGAGACTCAGCGATATCTTGTGGATTCTCGCATCTATCGCCGCCGGAGCGGTAATGGCAATCGGAATCATCGCAGCTTTCAAGAGCAGCATCTCGATAATCATTCTCGGCATCGGCTGTATGATTATCGGAATCGCCGTCAATTATCCGCTGCATTATATAGACCATCTGAAGTACCAGCCGGACAGGCGCAAGGCTCTCTCGGAGCAGGTCAATCCGCTGCTGGTCGGAAACATAACTACTGTAGGCGCATTCCTGTCCCTGATGCTGATGAAGGCTGATGCCCTAAAGGATTTCGGCTTCGTCGGGGCCATGATGCTTGTCGGGACCATTCTTTTCGTGCTGTTCTTCCTGCCTGTATTCGTGTCCGGGACAACGGAACGCAGGGGGACTATAAAACTCGATTTCGACAGGAACATCAACCTCTCCCGGAAGTGGCGCTGCGCCGTGTTCTGCGTTTTTGTCGCCGTAAGCTGCGTATTCTTCTTCATGGGCAGAAAAGTCGGTTTCGATACCGACATGCATAATATCAATTACATGACGGAAGACCAGCGCAGGGGATTCGCAATAATGGAAGGCAATTCCGGAAGCGCCGGCGAGTCGATATATGTGGTAGCCTCGGGAAATGATGCCGAGTCTGCCCTTCAGGCCTGCGAGGCTATCGGTCTGGACGGGGCGAGGAGCATTGCCACGTTCGTGCCGTCGATGTCTGCCCAGAAAGAGAAACTCCGTATGTGGAGAGTATTTTGGGGCCGTCACGGGGATGTGCTCGAGGAGATGGACAAGGCCGCCGGGAAAGAAGGATTCGCAGGTACGGCCTTCAATCCGTTCCGGGAGACTGTGCTAAGAGATTGGGATGTGCAGCCTGCCGGGTATTTCGACGTCCTGCTGAAGTCTGTCGGCAGAAGCATGTACCTCGACGACGGGAATGATGTCAAGATCGTAAGTTATCTGGACGCGACTGATGTGGAGGACTGCAAGGACAGGCTCAGAGCCGGCCTTCCTGAGGGGGCCTTCTGCTTCAGCAGTTCCGATCTCTCATATTCTTTCCAGGAGCAGCTTTCAGGAGATTTCGACCGTATAGGGCTTATATGCAGCCTTATCGTATTCGTATTCCTGTGGCTGTCTTTCGGCTCCCTGGGACTGACGCTGATTTCCTTCCTGCCGCTCGCCGTGGGCTGGATATGGATTCTGGGTACCATGAATCTTTTCGGCTGGCAGTTCAATGTGGTCAATGTCATACTGGCGTCATTCATTTTCGGCCAGGGGGACGACTATACCATATTCATGACCGAGGGCCTGATGCATGAATACGCGACCGGGAAGAAGATTCTGCACTCATTCAAGAATGCCGTGGCTCTCTCGGCCCTGATCATGTTCATAGGCATAGGCGCCCTGATCGTGGCGAAGCATCCTGCGATGAAATCTCTGGCTGAGCTGACTATCGCCGGTATGGTCATAGTCGTGATGATGGCATATTACCTCCCGCCTCTGCTTTTCAGATTCTTTACCGGAAGGAAAAGCGGACTGCCGCTTACCATTTCCAATATCCTGGCTACTGTATATATCTTCGCCGTGTTCCTTGTCGCGATGCTGGTGCTTTCAGTCTGGACTTTCTTCCATTTCCTCCGCGGAGATTCCGAAGCCAGGAAAGAAAAGTACCGCAGAGTCCTGCAGAAGACGGCCCAGCTTGCGCTCAGATTCCTTCCGGGATGCCATTATTCAGTCGACAACAGCGTCGGAGAAGACTTCTCCAGACCGGCCATATATGTATGCAACCATCAGTCTCATTTCGATGTACTGGCCCTTCTCGCCCTGAATCCTAAGCTGGCGATGATAACTAACGACTGGGTATGGAAAAGCCCGTTCTACGGTTATCTTCTCCACAAGGCGGATTGCCTGCCTTCGTCCGACGGACTGGAAGCCAATCTGGAGAGGATGCGCGAACTTATAGGAAAGGGCTATTCGATAGGAATCTTCCCTGAGGGCACCAGAAGCGAGACGTGCGATATCCAGCGCTTCCATCGCGGAGCCTTTCTTGCCGCGAGGGAACTTCAGGTCGACATACTGCCTCTGTATATCCATGGTTTCGGATATGCGTTGAGGAAAAAGGATTTCATATTGAGGAAGGCGGATATCAGCCTTAAAGTCGGCAAGAGAATAGACTGGAAGCAGGTGGGGGACAATCTTATGGCTTTCACTCGCAATATGCGCCATTCTTTCTGCGAGGAATATTCGACTATACGCCGTGAGAAAGAAACTGCCTCCTATAACGCCGAGTATGTAAAATATCAGTATCTTTACAAAGGAAACGAGGCTATGAGGGAGTGCCGGCAGGTGCTGAGGACAAAGATAGGGGAAATTGACGGGATGCATGAAAAGAAGGTGGTTGTCAAGGGCTCCGGTTACGGCGCCTATGCGCTTCTGCTCGCTTTGACCCATCCTGAAACGGAAGTTATTGCTTATGAGGCTGACGAGGACAAGTTCCTGACTGCCAGCAGATGCGTCGGAGTGCCTTCCAATCTGCATCATGTCAATGGGGAGGCTCCGGCTGAAGCCGAAGGAAAAGTGATCGAGTTATGAACAGACTGATTATAGTCATATCGCTGCTGCTTTCTGTGCAGACATCCGCCCAGATAAGAATCTGGGACGGGACGTCGCATAAGGAGGAGGACGTGGTATTGAATGAGTATAAGACTGCCGGCCAGGCGAAAGGGTCCATCATAATCTGCCCCGGGGGCAGCTATTTCTGGCACGACATGAAGGGTGAGGGCAGCAAGGTGGCCGAATGGCTGTCTTCGGAGGGATACAACGCCTACGTCCTGAAATACAGGGTTGCCGGTACATTTGATTTCATTACGCGGTTCCGCAGAGTCGCACGGGGATCACGCTTCCCCGACATGATATGCGACCTCCAGAGATCGATCCAGGTCATAAGGGACAGGAACGGGGACCAGTATATCGGAGTCATGGGCTTTTCTGCCGGCGGCCATCTGGCCTTGATGTCGGCAGCGTTCGGGGAAACCGATTATGTTACCGGATGCGGAGTGGATTCCGGCAGCATGTCGCTGAAACCGGATTTCATCGCGGCTATCTATCCTGTCGTTACGATGTCCAACAACAATTATGTGCATAAGCGCTCCCGTCGCGGGCTTCTCGGAGAAGACGCCGCCGGGAACCAGGCGCTTCAGGATTCGCTGTCGATGGAAAAACACGTAACTCCCGCGATGCCTCCGGTGTTCCTGCTCAATTGTGAAGATGACCCTACTGTAGACTGGCATAACAGTGTAATCCTTGATTCCGCCTTGACGGCAGAAAGGGTCCCGCATAAATATCTCCGGTTCAAGTCCGGGGGACATGGGTTCGGCGCAGACAGGAAAAAGTACACTGCCGAGACCGGTGGGTGGCAAAAGGAATTTATCAAATGGTTAAACGATTATGGATATTGAGTTCAAGTCTCCTGAAGAGATAAAGAAGTTTCAGGAGCAGTTGTTGAGAGGTGCACTGGATTATCTTGCGACGCACTCCAGATATTATCAGCGAGTGTTCAAGGACAACGGCATAGATGTCTCCGAGATTAATACGATTGAAGACCTGCAGAAGATTCCTTTTACGGAAAAGAAGGACCTGCAGCTGTTCAACGAAGATTTCCTCTGCTGTCCTAAGGCTGACATAGTGGATTACGTGACCACTTCCGGCACGCTCGGAGATCCGGTCACATTCGGATGCACCGAGAAGGACCTCCAGCGTCTTGCCTACAACGAGAAGAAATCGTTTGCCTGCGCCGGCGTAAAGCATGGCGACATCGTCCAGCTCATGACGACCATGGACAAGAGATTCATGGCCGGACTTGCATATTTCCTCGGAATCCGCGAACTCGGAGCCAGCATAATCAGGGTTGGCAACGGTATCCCGGAACTCCAGTGGGACACGATCCGCCGGCTGAAACCGGATACGATCATGTGCGTCCCTTCTTTTATCCTCAAGCTTGTCCAGTATGCCGAGGAACATGGAATCGACTACCGGAATTCTTCCATCAAGAGGATCATCGGCATCGGCGAGGGCCTGAGGGAGCAGGATTTCAGCCTGAATCTTCTCGGTCGCCGTATCAAGGAAAAATGGGACGTCGACCTGTTCGCGACCTATTCGTCGACCGAAATGGGGGCGACCTTCTCCGAATGCGAATACGGTTGCGGAGGCCATGTGCATCCTGAACTGATCATCGTCGAGATCATCGGAGAGGACAACCTCCCGGTTCCTGACGGCCAGGCCGGAGAGATCGTGGTGACCACTCTCGGGGTCGAAGGAATGCCTCTCCT
The DNA here is from genome assembly GCA_900167925.1 of Bacteroidales bacterium WCE2008. NCBI lineage: Bacteria > Pseudomonadati > Bacteroidota > Bacteroidia > Bacteroidales > Bacteroidales bacterium WCE2008. The sequence continues at coordinate 355,287 of FUZM01000002.1, read as the reverse complement.
GCGGTTCCGTACAGGCGACATCGCAGCCAAGATAGCGGACAAGTGCAAGTGCGGACGATATTCTTACCGTCTGACCCCGCTTGTCGGCAGGAAGAACAATATGATCAAACTCAAGGGTACTACGCTTTACCCGCCTGCAGTCAATGACGTCCTCGACAATACCGATTATGTGGAGAACTATGTCGTCGAAGTCCGGGACAGCGATGCCGGAACAGATGAAGTAATCGTCAAGATCGGCCTCAAGAGCACTCCGGCCTTTGACCCGATAAAGGATCTGAAAGACCGTTTCCGCTCCAGGATAAGGGTGGCTCCGATAATCGAGATCCTTCCGGTCAAGGATGTCGCCGCCATCAATTTCCCAGCTAAATCCAGAAAACCTGTCAAATTCATCGATAACAGAAAAAAGAATGTTTGACGATATAAGACCATATACCGACGTCGAGATTCCTGCCGCGATGCGCCGTATAACTGCAGATCCGCAGTTTGCCTCGATATGCCGCTACGTTTTCCCTGACACGTCTTTCAGTGAAGTCGAGGACATGATGCTCCGTTGCCGGAATATCTACGAATTCCAGCATGTGTTCATGTATCCTGTAATGAAGTTCATCGAAAAGTCTTCTACCGGCGGTCTTTCGTATTCGGGATTCGGGAATCTCGACAAGAATCAGGGCTATCTTTTCGTCTCCAACCACAGGGATATCGTCCTGGATGCGGCATTCCTCCAGGTGCTTCTGGACAAGGAGGGCATGGAGACTGCGGAGATATCTTTCGGAGCCAACCTGATGATCAGCCCGATGATAGTCGATCTCGGAAAGGCAAACAAGATGTACAAGGTGGAGAGGCCGGATACCGTATCCAGTCCGCGGGAATTCTTCTTCAAGTCCCAGTATCTTTCGGAATACATACGTCACGTCGTCACTGAAAACAACAGTTCCATCTGGATCGCGCAGCGGAACGGACGGACAAAAGACGGCAAGGATGCCACCGATTCCGGAATAGTCAGGATGTTCTCGATGAGCGGGAAAGGCGATCCCGTCGCCGATATGGCTGCCCTGCATATCGCTCCTATGGCCATATCATACGAGTGGGAACCGTGCGACATGCTTAAGGCCAGGGAACTGTATGCAAGGGAAGTGTCTGGGGAATACCGCAAGTCTCCGGGGGAGGATCTCAACAGCATCATTACCGGAATCAGCCAGCAGAAAGGCCGGATATTCATCAGTATCTGCAAGCCTGTCACGTCAGCGGACCTGGCTCCTTTCGCAGGTATGCGCAGCAACCATCTCAATCAGGAAGTCGCACGCATGATTACTGAACGTATCAACAAGGCATACCATCTTTTCCCGAACAATTATATCGCGGCCGACCTGCTCCGCGGAGAGGAAAGGTTCCGGAATGAATATTCTGATTCCGAGCGTGATATCTTTGTCAGACATATAGAGGCTGCCGATAATGAGAGAATGCGGGAGATTCTGCTGGGGATATATGCGAACCCTGTTTTTGAGAGATGATTTTGCTTTTTTTGCAGAATTAGACTATCTTGTGGAGAAATTCCACATATAAGGTTTTTTTATAAATTTATCAGTTATGAAACGTATAGCTAGTATTATCAGTATCCAGTTACTGATAGCAGTGGCAGCAATGCTGTTCTGTTCTATTGATGCAAATGCGCAGTATGCCCAGCCGGCCCCGCAGGCCCTGGAAATCCATTCGGGCAGACTGACTGCAGAAGGTGGTCGTCCTCTTTCTGACAATGAAGTACGTCTCCTTGTCGGAGATGAAATCTTCCAGAAGACGTATGTAGGCGCAAGACGGCAGTACAATGCCGGTATCGCTCTTCTTTCCGGTGGTCTTGCCGGAGTCGGTGCCGGAATCGCCTTAATGGTGACTGCGGACAATTCCGGAGTCAGAAGTGACAATTATTATGGTTATGATGAATGCGATGGTCGTGCGGCTTTAGGTGCTTTGCTTATGATAGCCGGAGGTGCTTGTATCGATGTCGGTGTTCCATTCCTGATAATCGGTAAGAGAAGACTCAGCTGGATCGCCGAGGACTATAATATGAAAAACAGCCCGGCCTACTCTTTCAATATAGAAGGAACGTCCAACGGTGTCGGTCTTGTAATAAGATTCTAATATAGATGCAGATCAAACGTGTCGTCATAACCGGCATGGGAATATATTCCTGTCTCGGTCAGACGCTTGAAGAAGTACAAGACGCCTTATACAAAGGCAAGTCAGGAATCATATTGGATCCGGAACGGAAAGTGCTCGGCTTCCGTTCCGGACTTACTGGGTTTGTCCCGCTGCCTGATCTGAAGCAGGAACTCCCCAGGAACCAGCGCATATATATGCCCGAACCTGCTCAATATGCATATTGCGCAACAAGGGACGCCCTGAAATCGGCCGGACTTGATCAGGACTGGCTGGATTCCCATGAAGTCGGCCTGCTCTACGGCAACGACAGCACGGCCGACGCAGTATATAAGTCGATCTCGAAGATCGTAGAGAAGAAGGATACCATGCTCTGCGGATCCGGAGCTATATTCCAGTCCATGAACTCAACGGTGACCATGAATCTCGGCGTCATTTTCCACCTTAAAGGCATCAATCTCACGGTGTCAGGGGCATGCGCCAGCGGATCCCATGCAATCGGTCTGGGAGCCATGCTGATTCAGAACGGGCTTCAGGATGTCGTTGTCTGCGGAGGCGCCCAGGAGGTCAATCCTGCAGCTACAGGCTCATTCGACGGCATTTCCGCCTTCTCTGTCAGGGAAGACGAGCCTGCAAAGGCCAGCCGTCCTTTCGACCGCGACCGCGACGGACTTATCCCGAGCGGTGGTGCTGCGACAGTCGTGCTCGAGAGCTACGAGTCGGCTGTCAAGAGAGGCGCGCCTATCCTCGCGGAAGTGATCGGATATGGATTCTCGTCCAACGGAGAGCATATCTCGACTCCTAATGTCGACGGACCGGCCAGATCCCTGGAATTCGCGATACGCCGCTCCGGGATTGACATAGACAGTATCGGCTATGTCAATGCACATGCAACCTCGACCCGCGTAGGCGACGCCAATGAGGCAAGGGCTTTATATAAAGTCTTCGGAGACAGGAAGATAGAGATTACCAGCACCAAGGGACAGACCGGACACGAGATGTGGATGGCCGGAGCCAGCGAGGTGATCTACTCAATTCTGATGATGAAGAACGACTTCATCGCCGGAAACCTCAATTTCGAGAATCCTGACGAGGACTCGGCGCGTCTGCTGATCCCGGCCGAGACCATACAGAAGCATTTCGACGTATTCCTCTCGAACTCCTTCGGATTCGGAGGGACCAACTCTTCGCTCATTATCAGGAATGTCTGATGTCATAATCATCGGAGCGGGCTTGGGCGGCCTTATCTGCGGGGCAATCCTGTCCCGCGAAGGGAAGACCGTCACCGTACTCGAGCAGGGGACTGCAATCGGCGGAGCCATGCAGTCTTTCTCCAGAGGACGGTTCAGCTTCACTCCGGGATTACACTATGTCGGATCGGTCAGCAGCGACGACCTGCTCGGCCGACTGCTGGACTATAGCGGCCTGGACGGGCTGCCATGGGACCGGACCGATATCTGCGAAGAAGTCGTGATAGACGGGGAATCATTCATGATCCCGGTCGGATATGATGCATTCAAGGAGTATTTGGAAAGACGTTTCCCCGGGGAGAAAGCGGGCATAGAATCTTATGTCGCCAGAATTCGGGAAATAACCGGAAGGCTGGAGACTGACAGCATCCCTGAAGCCTTCGGTCAGTCAGCCGGAGCTTTCCTTGAAGACACGTTCAAGGATCCTCTGATCGTCAAAGTGCTTACCGGTGCGGTGCTGCGTATGGATAATGACCTTTCGTCGCTCTCGCTGTATGAGTACGCAAGGATTACCGATTCCTTCATCAGGGGGACGTACAGGCTCGCAGGGGCCCCGGCGCTTATAACCGGCAGGCTTGCCGGAATAATCAGGGAGAACGGCGGCTCTATCTTTACGGGAAAGAGAGTCAGCCGGATTGCCGGCAGCTCAGTCTTCTGCAGCGACGGCAGTGAATATGAGGCCGGGACCATAGTCTCTGATATCCATCCCGCCGCTACAGTCGCTCTCTGCGAAGATATGAGACCGTCGTATGTCAGAAGGATATCGTCGCTGAAGGACAGCTACGGGGTATTTACGGTCTTTATCGGCCTGAAGCCTGGAACAGTGCGATATGTCAATCACAGCATTTCGATAGACCGGGAAATCTCCATCCATATGGGCGTTCCGAGGTCCGGAGAATTCGCCGATACCGTCGAGATAATGGCACCTGTGGAGAACTGTCCGTGCGAAAGGGACGGCGACTACAGGGATTGGAAAGAAAAGAATACTGAGAGATGTCTCTCCATTGCGGAATCCAGGATTCCCGGACTGAGGGAGGGCATTGAAATGGTCTTCTCGTCGTCTCCGCTTACATGGAAGCAGTTTACCGGATGCGCCGGGGCTTTCGGAATCAGGAAGGACTGGAAGTCTCCTTTGGTTACGGTACTCAGCCCGAGGACGCCGAAAGCGAACCTTTTCCTTACGGGACAGAGCGTAGGCCTGCACGGGATGCTCGGTGTGGCGATGTCCGCGTTGAGAACGTCCGGAACCATACTTGGAAAAGATTTATATAGTTATATATAATGCTCACAATCAACACAACAAACAAAATTATCAACGGGAAAGAGAAACTTTCCATCAGTGAAGAAGAGATGGCCAGAGTCAGGAAGAGTTATGACTTCCTGAAGGGATTCAGCTCGAATAAGGTGATCTACGGAATCAATACCGGATTCGGCCCCATGGCTCAGTGGAGGGTAGATGACAAATACCTCAAAGACCTGCAGTACAACATAATCCGGAGCCATGCGACAGGAGCCGGAGAACCATTGGACGACAAATGCGTAAAGGCTGCCATGATTGCGCGCCTCGGGACTTTCCTCCAGGGGAAATCCGGAATTCATCCTGACGTCGTCAGTCTTCTGCTTTCGTTCATCAATATGGACATAATCCCGTTCATTCCGCGTCATGGAAGCGTCGGTGCCAGCGGCGACCTCGTCCAGCTGGCACATATGGCCCTGGCGCTGATCGGAGAGGGAAAGGTGAAATATCATGGCCAGTGGCGTCCCGCCGGCGAAGTCCTTGCTGAGTGCGGGCTGAAGCCGATGGCCATCCATATCCGCGAAGGCCTGTCCTCGACCAACGGAACGTCGGTCATGACCGGAATCGGAATTGTCAACCAGCTGGATGCGGAGCGTCTCCTCGACTGGGCGGTCCTTGCCGGAGTCTGGATGAACGAAATCGCCGATTCTTATGATGATTTCATGTCGGAGCCGCTGAATGAGGTCCGTCGTCATGAAGGCCAGCAGAAGGTCGCCCGCAGGATGAGGGAACTCTCCGCCTCTTCTTCCAGGATGAAGAGCAGGGAGCATACTCTCTATACCGGGGAACATACGGAGACGGTTTTCAAGGACAAGGTCCAGGCTTACTATTCTCTGCGCTGCATCCCTCAGATCCTTGGCCCGGTCGCGGAGACTCTCGAGAATGCCCACAGGATACTTGACGAGGAACTTAATTCGGCCTGTGACAACCCTATAATAGACCCGGATACCCAGAATGTCTATCATGGAGGCAACTTCCATGGAGACTACATCTCCCTTGAGGAGGATAAGGTAAAGATCGCCATGGTAAGGGTTGCGATGACGGCCGAACGTCAGCTGAACTATCTTTTCCATGACCGTATCAACGGTATTCTTCCTCCGTTCCTGAACATGGGTACGCTGGGACTCAACTATGGTATGCAGGCCTGCCAGTTCACCGCTACGTCTACTACGGCTGAATGCCAGACCCTCGCCATGCCGAACTATGTACACAGTATCCCGAACAACAATGACAATCAGGATATTGTCAGCATGGGTACCAACAGCGCCCTGCTTTGCCGTCAGGTGATCGACAATGTCTATCAGGTAATGGCCGTGGAGTATCTGGCGCTGGCTCAGGCCGTGGATTGTCTGGGAATAAAAGATTCAATCTCGGAGGCATCCAGACGTATATATGACAGAATCCGCGGAATACGTCCGTTCATGAAGGAAGACGCTCCTTTCTATGAGGATATCTCTGCTGTTATAGAAATGCTAAAAAAGGAAACGATATGAAAAAGTATGCATTAGTTACCGGAGCCAGCCGCGGTATCGGCAGGGCAGTGGCGATAAAGCTGGCAGAAATGGGATATGATATACTGATCAACTATAAAAGTAATCAGGCCGCCGCGCTGGAGGTGCAGGCGGAGATCCGCAATGCCGGCGGAGATGCCGAACTCATGCCTTTCGATATCTCTGACGCAGCTTCGGCAGGTAATGCTATCCTCGACTGGCAGAAGGGCCATCCCGAGGACTATATCGAAGTACTTGTCAACAATGCCGGTATCCGCAAGGATAACCTGATGATCTGGCTGGAAAAGGATGAGTGGGACAGTGTGTTGAGGACGGACCTCGACAGCTTCTATAATGTCACCAGACCTCTCCTTCAGCCTATGATCCTCCATAAATACGGCAGGATAGTCAATGTTGCCTCGCTCTCGGGAGTAAAGGGACTTCCGGGGCAGGTCAATTACTCCGCCGCAAAGGGTGGCCTTATCGCGGCTACCAAGGCTCTTGCCCAGGAGGTCGCAAGGAAGAACGTGATGGTCAATGCGGTAGCTCCTGGATTCATCAGTTCTGACATGACTGCGGAGCTGGACGAGAATGAGCTTAAGAAGACCATCCCCGCAGGACGCTTCGGCACCTGCGCGGAGGTTGCGGCGATAGTCGGCTTCCTTGCTTCAAAGGAGTGCTCTTACATTACCGGAGAATGTATTTCAATAAACGGAGGTCTGTATTGCTGAGATGAATAAGAATTGGCTTGTCCTGTTGCTACTTTGCCTCGTTTCAGTACCGTCTTACTCGCAGATGACAAGAGTGAGAGGGGCTGTTACCGATGCCGTGACCGGAGAGCCTGTCCCGTTCGTTTCCGTGTATTTCAAGAATACCACAATCGGAATCTCTACAGACCTTGAAGGCAGATACTATATAGAGACTGCGGATACGGCAGCCCGCGTGCTGACGGCCAGTATCCTCGGCTATTCTGCCCAGGAAAGGCCTGTTTCCAGAGGCTCGTTCAACGAAATCGACTTCGTGCTGGAGCCATATTCGGATGAACTCCGTTCTGCTGTCGTCAAGCCTGATAATCGCAGGATCAGGAGGATCCTGGATGCGCTGGACCGCAGTCGCGCGCGCAATGACTATGAAATGGACCGGAAATGGGCGACCAGATGCTATGTGAAGACCGAACTGGATGCGACCCATGCCGAAGAACTGGTCTCGAGCGCTCTTTTCCGCAATGCCCTGGAATCGACTATACAGTATCGGGATACTTCGGTCGTTACCGGCCAGACTTTTATCCCCATACTGTTTTCCGAGACTATTTCGGAGAGAACCCATGGTGTTGTGGGCGACGGTCTGGACCAGGAAAGGATAATCGCCAATAAGATAACCGGATTCGTGGAAGAGGATTTCATGCGTCCGTATTCCGGAACATATCTTCTCAATACGAATATCTACAAGAATACCATAAGGCTGTTCAATCTGGACATTCCTTCTCCTATAAGCCGTAACGGGCATCCTTTCTATAACTATTATCTGGTCGACAGCCTGAATATCGACGGACGGAAGACTTATTGTCTGCGTTTCCATCCCAAGAAGTATGTGTCCTCTCCGACTCTTGACGGAGAGGTGACTTTCGATGCCGAAGATTATGGCATCCGTTCGGTGCATGTCAGCCTTTCCGGAAAGTCGAACGTCAACTGGATAAGGTCAATCAATCTGGATACTGATTTCTACAGGCTGGACTCCGGATTCTCGTTCCCGGCCAATGAGACGCTTTTCATAGACTTCTCCATCGCCGTCAGCGACAGCTCGAAGGTGATTTCTTTCCTTGCGAACAGGCACACGCATTACGATGTCCCTGTGACGGATTCCGATGCTCTGAAATCTCCTGCCGGAAGGAACAGGGTCGTCGATTCCGGAGAGACCGGATCGGATGAGTTCTGGACATGGAACCGTCCCGTCCCGCTGACAGCAAGGGAAACGGGGCTCGTCGAGATGATCGAGACTACAAAAGCAAAGGCCGCATTCAAGACCCTGCATGGGGTGGCACGCTCTCTTATCGTAGGCTATGTTGAGCCTGAAACGGCCAAAATAGGCATCGGACCTATCTTCAAGACCGTCCTGTATAACTCTACCGAGGGACTTCATGTCGGTACCGGTTTCCGCACGACCAGGAATTTTAGCACCAAGGTCAGGCTTTCCGCTACTGCCGGATATGGATTCCGTGACAGGAAGCCTAAGGGCACCTTCGGGATGGAATATGTCTTCAACCGGGAGGTTACGAGGAAGCTGACACTCTCCGGCAGCTATGATTATGAGCAGCTCGGGGCGGGGAACGGACAACTTACGGGCCGGTCCATATTCAATTCGTTCGTGACTACGGGCGGAGGCGACCGCCAGACTCTTCTGGAGAGGTACAGTCTTTTGTATGAGCATGAGGTGACCAGTGATTTCTCGCTTTATCTCGACGCTTCTTCCAGCAGGATATACGGCAATGAGATGGTGCCGCTGACTGCATCTGACGGGAGTCCCCTCAAGTCTGTCTGCTCGAACCAGGTGAGGCTGACCGCCAGATTCTCCCACGACGAAAGAGTCACCAGAGGCGTTTTCGACAAGGCCCATATATTCACAAGATATCCGGTGCTCTATCTCAGCGTTACAAAGGCCTTCAAGGGTCTCCTGAAGAATGATACTGATTTTACCAGGGCGGATGTCGTGCTGGACTGGCATGCTTCTTCCGGCGCTCTCGGTTTTGGGAGCATCCATGTCGATGCCGGGGCGATTTTCGGAGACGTACCTTATCCTTTGCTGAAACTGCATTCGGGAAATCAGTCAATTTTCTTCGATAAGAATGCTTTCAACTGTCTGGACTACTATGAACTGACGTCTGACAGATGGGTAGAGGTTTTCTATGAACATAATCTCAACGGTCTCCTGCTCAGCAAGATACCGCTGATATCCGGGCTGGACCTCAGGGAGGTCGCCGGAATTCGCTGTGCCTACGGGTCTCTCGCCAAGTCCCCGATGAAGACTCCATACGTGGAAGTAAGCGCCGGAATCTCCAATATATTCAGAATCATGAGAGTAGATGCAAACTGGCGTCTCACGCATCGCAGCACCCGCAATTTTGTCGTCACGATTGGTACCGACCTGCAGTTCTGAAACCCCGTTTTTTTGCTTCCAAAAGTGAACAAATAAGGGAAATATTTCTTACATTGCACCCCGGATATTTACATTAATACTTTTAAAACGGATTTAACATGTCTAGCAAAAGTTTCAGAGACACGCTCTTGAAATGGGTTTTTCTTGTCGTGTCTTTGTCAGCCTTTCCTTATCTCGCTCTGGCTCAGAATGCCGGACGCAACGGGGCCGTTACACTGAAAGGCACAGTTTCTGACCAGGACGGCCAACCAATCCCGGGGGCAACAATCCAGAACTTGACCGAAAAGAGTTATACTACGTCTGATTCGGACGGAAAATATACCCTCTATGTCAAGGACGCCTCCAGCGCTGTCATCGAATTCTCGTTCATAGGAATGGATACCGTCACTGAAGAACTGGCAGGACGTCAGGTTCTCGATGTCACGATGTCCGACAGCCAGCTCTTCCTTAACGAAGCCGTGGTCACGGGTTATCAGGAAATCCAGCTGAAGAAAGTTACAGGCGCGATCTCAAGCGTCTCGTCCAAGGCAATCGAGGAGCGTTACAGCCCGTCCATAGTCCAGAATCTCGAAGGCCGGGTTGCAGGTCTCTCCACATACGGCGGCAAACTTACCATCCGCGGAGTCAGCTCCATGTACGCTGAAGCCAGCCCGCTGCTTGTAGTGGACGGTCTTCCAATAGAAGGGGATATCGACGACCTGAATCCTTATGATATCGAGAGCATCAATGTCCTCAAGGACGCCGCCGCTGCGGCTATCTATGGAGCCAGGGCGTCAAACGGTATCATTGTGATCACTACCAAGAACGCCCGCGAAAAGGGTAAGGTCGAGGTCGATTTCTCATATAACCTGACCCTTTACCAGAAGTATAATCTCGACTACGGCGCCAATTTCTATCTCGATCCGGCGCAGCAGGTAAAGGTCGAAAGGGATTATTACGACTACTATTTCTTCAACAATGACGGAGAGGTCAGCGATCCGATAGGCTCAGCTTCGCAGAGCATCAACCTGTTCGACACCAGGGTTTCTCCGATCGAATATGCATATTATATGCAGGCGACGGGAGAATGGACCCCAGAGCAGGTCGACGAACTCTGTAACCGTCTCTCCAGGAACAATTTCGCGAAGGATTATGCAGACGCGGTATATCGCCGCCAGCTCGTCCAGCAGTACAACCTCGCCCTGCGCAGCCGCAACGACAAGTCTTCCAACAGCATCGTGCTGAACTACAGGGGCGACAATTCCGGAGTCATCAATGCATTCGACCGTCAGATCTCGGTCGACTATAAGGGATCATACGATGTCGCCCCTTGGCTGACCGCATCCCTGGCCGTCAACGGAATCTACGGCCGTCAGCGCGAGAAAGGCTACAATTATACAGGTTCATACTCATCTCCATGGTCATATCCGGCCTATGAGTCCCTCTATAATGAGGACGGTTCCGTGCGTCTTCTCGGTACCAACCTCTACCGTGACACAACGGAAGGAGGCCTCTATAAGGAACTCGGAGTAAACCTTGTCGACGAATACTACAACAACGTGCAGAATACCTCACGCCAGTATATGCGTTATCACGGCGATCTCCTTTTCAGGATTGTGAAAGGTCTCACTGCCAACGCCCAGCTGGTATATGAGACAGACCACCGTACCGTGGACTGGTATGCCAATCAGGAAAGCAATGTCGCCAGGACAATCTATAATGCCTACAAGGAAATCACCCCTGACGGTTCGGTGATCTACCATACTCCTGAGACCGGAGGCCTCCGCTCGGCCACCAACATGGACGGACGCTACTGGACGGCCCGCGGGCAGCTCAATTATTCCGGAACATTCGGCAAGCACGAAATCGTCGCCCTCGCCGGTATGGAGTTCAGGGAAACCCTTTATTCCGGTACTCGCAGCCTCATGCTCGGCTATGATGACCAGCTCCAGAATGCCGCTACCCAGACTGTCGATTTCGGCGCTCTCAGCCAGATGGAGACGAGTCCTTCCTATCAGGCCAACGCCGGAACGGGATTCCAGGCCAAGCAGCTTGTCTACAGGCCATATTTCGACGGAAGCATGAGTCCTATAGTAGAGCAGCATCACCGCTATGCTTCGGGCTATGCCAACTTTACCTACACATACGACGGCAAGTACAACGTGTTCGGCTCGTTCCGTAAGGACTATGCCGACGTATATGGACTTAACGTCAAATTGCGCGGACGTCCGCTATGGTCGGCCGGCGCTGCATGGAACATCAGTGAAGAAAGCTTCCTCTCGGCGGCGAAGTGGATCAACGCTCTCAAGTTGCGTTTCAGCTACGGAGTCACAGGCAATATCTACCAGGGCGCAACCAGCTATATGACTGCCACCAGCACCGGGCTGAACTTGCTTACAGGCCAGCCTTATGGAAGAATCGAAAGCCCTGCCAACCCTAACCTCAAGTGGGAGCAGACGCGCACTGTCAACCTCGGTGCGGATTTCTCCCTGGTCGACAACCGTTTCCGCGGTTCTCTCGATTATTACCGCAAGAAGGGAATGGACCTGTTCTCCTACAAGACTCTTGATCCTACGACTGGCTTCAACAGCATGTTCGTCAATTCCGCAGACATGGTCAATCACGGAGTCGAACTGACTTTCTCCGGCGACTGGATAAGGGAGAACAGCCGCGAGGACTTCGGATGGAGCAGCACCCTGACCCTTTCCGTCAACCATAACAAGATCACAAACGTCGACAATCCTGCCATCCAGGCTTATCAGAGATTCAGCAATCCATACGTTGTCGGATATCCTACCAGCGCAATCTGGAGTTACCGTTTTGCCGGAATCAGCGACAAGGAAGGATCGCTCGGCCAGACCCTCTGGTATGGCCGTGTAGACGAGGAGACAGGGGAGCCTGCTATAGAGCATACAGCCCAGGGAGCTCCGGTCGACATACTGGTATATTCCGGTCAGAAGGACCCTGTGGTCATCGCCGGACTTGACAACCGCTTCGTGTGGAACGGCTTCAGCCTGAGCGTGATGCTGGCATACTACGGAGGCCATAAGATGCGCGCCCTCGTCGAGGACGAAGTCATGGGCCTCGGAAACAGGTCGACGCTCCCGGGATATTTCGCGAATGCATGGACCCCGGACAACAAGACAAACACTCCGGGTATCGGGCGTTATTCCAGCACTGCCCATGGCAACGAGCCTCTCAACAGCGATATCTCTGTAAGGAATGCCTCGTTCATCAAGATCCGAAACATCGTACTCGGGTATGAGCTTCCTGAAAGATGGGTGAAGGCGATAGGGGCGTCCCGCGCCAACCTGCAGTTCCAGATCAATGACCTGCCTCCTATATGGACTGGATTCCGTCCTCACGACGAGATGCCATACTATAGCCGCAAGGCGATATTCGATCCGGAGACCGGAGGCGTTCCTCTGCGCAGCTCTTATGTCTTAGGTGTTCACATCAATTTCTAACGGACTTATCATGAAAAAGATATATATAATCATAGCTTTCGCTCTGATGCTGGCGTCCTGCGAGGACTTCACCGAGCTTAAGCCGAAGGGAAAGAACCTGCTCTCGACCACCGACGAACTGGAACTTCTCCTCAATGTCGAGTATTCGAATTTCTATCAGTTCGATATGTATCAGCTGACGGGAGACCTTATCTGCGTCACGAGCAATATACCTAATCTTCTCTCCGCGCCTACTCCTTCCAGAGCAGCCCTCATACTTACCTGGGCTGATGACAAGATGGACCTGATGGCCGGCCTGACCACATCTGACAGCGACTATTCGCAGCTGTACGGATATGTCGGCCAGATAGCCAATCCGATTCTTTCTTCTCTGGAATTTGCCACGGGAAGCGATGCAAAGAAGGCCCAGCTCCGTGCGGAGGCCCTCACCCTGCGCGCATGGTGTGAGTTCCTGCTGGTCAACAAGTATGCGGCCGCATATGACCCGTCTACGGCGGAGAGCACTCCGGGAATCCCTTATGTGCTTGAAGACTGGGATATCACGGTCCCTCCTGAGCAGTGGTCTGTAGCCAGGGTATATGACCAGATCCTCAAGGACTGCGACGACGCAATAGATCTGGATGCACTTCCGGAAACGGCTGTCAACCAGATGCGCATGAACAAGGCCTGCCCTGTTGCCGTCAAGGCACTGGCGCTTATCGGAATGCAGCGTTTCGACGAAGCTGAAGCCGCGGCAAAACAGGTCCTGGCTGTCAATGATGCAGTGGCCGATTACTGGTCCGATGCCTATACCCAGCAAGTAATGTGCTTCATGATCCCGACTATGTTCACCCCGGCGGTCTATCGTCCTCAGCTCGCCTGCGAGGAAGACCTGTTCCATACCCATTCAGTGCTGAATTTCATGCCTCTGCGCGCTCCTGAGTGCGAGGCGGCTCTCGAAGGGGGACATTCCGCGCTGGTGCGCATGCCAACGGACGGGATGCGTTACAACTACATGATGAACCAGGGCCAGATGACCCAGGGAGTCAGCGGGTATACCACGATCTGGGACATGGACGCTTCCAGCAGCTGGAACATGTATGGACTCAAGACTACCCATCAGTATCTGATAATCGCCGAATGCGAGCTTCGCAAAGGTAATATCGACGAGGCCATGCGATACCTCGACATCATCCGCTCGAAGCGTATCGATCCGTCTGTATATGCTCCTCTCGAGGGGACGGTCACCGATAAGGCCGAGGCTGTCGCCCACCTAAAGCAGACCGCTCTCGGGGAGAATGTATATTCAGTATATAATTTCATCGGACGCAAGCGCTGGAATAAGCTGGACGATATGAAAGAAACTCTTACAAGGACCATACTCGGGCAGACATATACTCTTGAGCCGGATTCTCCTATGTGGATTTTCCCGTTCCCTTCCAATGCAGTCGACAACAATCCGAATCTTCATCAAAACTATAAATCAAATGAATAATAGCAGCAGTTTAAACAGATTCTTCTTGACTCTGCTCATTGCCGTCAGCGTTGTCTCATGCGGCAATGGCAAAGGTTTCCGCATCGAGGGAGTAAGCGATGGGGACGGTTATGCAGTGTTGAAATACCACACTCCGGACGGTGAGACCGTAGCCGACACGGTTACTATTGCCGGGGGTAAGTATGTCTTCAGCGGCGAGGTCCCGGAGCCGGTAGAAGGTGAGATACACCTCTTTACTCCGGATCCTGACTACGGAACATTCTTCTTCCTGGAGAATGCCAGGCTCATGGTCGCCGACGGCAAGGTCAGCGGAGGCCCGAACAACGATTTCATGCGTGATCTGGATGCGGTTGCTGATAAGGTGGATACCACGTCGGCCGATCCGCAGAAGGAATTCAGAAGACTGGTGAACGAATGTATCGCGGCCCATCCGGATGTCGAATCCGCCGCTTTCATGTACAATATCCTTAACGGCGATACTCCTTTCGAGGAGTTCGAGGCAGGATTCGACAAATTTACCGACAGGGTCAAGAAAAGTTTCCTCGCAGAGTCTCTGGTGGCCGAGTATGAGTCCCGCAAGGTCGTGCGTCCTGGTATAGACGCTCCTCTTTTCGAGCTGAAGACCGCGGCAGGGGAGACAATCTCCCTCGAATCATTGCGTGGAAACTATCTTCTGGTCGATTTCTGGGCATCATGGTGCGGACCATGCCGCAGGAGCATGCCGGGCCTCAAGGAAATATATGCGAAATACCATGACAAGGGTCTCGAAATCCTTGGCGTCTCGATAGATTCTGACGCTGAGGCCTGGAAGAAGGCCATGGCGGAGGACGGAACTCCATGGATACATGTCATCGACGAGACTCCGTCAGGAAGCCGTTCCTCCCGTGTCGCGACTATCTATGGCGTACGCTACATCCCGTCTCTTTTCCTGATAGACAAGGATGGGAAGCTTATCGGCAAGATGGACCACGACGAACTCGAATCCTGGCTTAAATCTGAACTATAGAATTTCCGGGCTGTCCTCATGGACAGCCTTTCTATATTCACTTGGCGTCATCTTATATTTTTCACGGAACAGAGTGTTGAAATGACCTCTGCTCTGGAAACCGCTCATTTCCGCTACCAGACCTATAGGCTCTTCCTGTTCGGCCAGCATCCTGGCCGCATGCTTAAGCCTCCATCCGTCCAGGAATTCGCTCAGCGTCTGTCCTGATGAACATTCCCTTATCGCTTCGGCGACATTGTTGTAATTGGTCGCCAGCATTTTCGCAAGGTCTTCGCGCTTCAGGTCGCAGTCCGTATATGGGGCGGACTCCCTCATCAGCGTGCAGATTTTCCTGAACAGCGCCTGCTTGTGGGTGAGCCTTTCTTCCGGCACCTCCTGCAGAGTCCTGATGTCAGCTTCTTCTTTCGCTGACAGTTTCTGGATAGTCTCATAAAGGTCCCGGTTCTTCTCGCGAAGCTGCTTTCTGGCCAGGGAGTTCAGCCACAGGGCTATCGCAACGACTTCCAGAAGGAGGATCAGGAACATGATCACGAATCTGAGAGTCTTGACCTGCGACTGTTTTTCCTGCCACATCTGTTCCTTCTGGGCAGTCTCATACACGATTGCCAGTTCCGTCGCCTTATTGGTCTTTTCCCATATCAGCGCTGAATCGATGGCCTCGCATATCTGGGTCCCGATTTCAAGAGCCTCCTGCGAGCGTCCGGCCTTAAGGGTAGCGAAAAACCGTGGCGTAAGACGGGCTGCGATATTGTCGAGGTTCATCTTTGCCCCGTCGTCCTTATAGACGTTCTCATCCAGGAGCTCAAGCCAGTCGGCGGCTTCGCCATAGCGTTCCTCCGACATCAGGTAATCGGCGACCTGCCCGATGGTGAAATTGAACAGCAGGTCGTCAACCGGAATCGACTCGAACAGTTTGGCGGCTTCTTTCTCATGGCCGGTCTTTTTGAGCAGGAGCACCTTGCCCATCTGGAGGGAGCCCCGGTATTCTCTGAACAGTTCGGGATCTCCTTCGGCTTCATATTCCTTCATCTCGTTCTCCCAGCGCTCCATCCAGAGACGCGCATTGTCAAAGCTGCCCTCGCTCAGATAGTAGTCGAATATTATGTTCGTATTGATGATCAGGTTGATGTCCGCATTAGACTGATGTTTGTTCTTGAGCAGGAGGTCATAGCATTCCAGCTCAGTCTTTATCATCATCTCAGGCCGGTTGAGCTGACCCTGGCACTGGGCCAGTATGGAGAGGAAATGCGAGCGGAGCGTCGGATTCTCATTCCTGATTTCCGTCTCTTTGTCCAAGGCGACCGTAAGGACCTGGATCGCCCCCTCCGGATCACATTTGAGCAGACGCAGGGCGGACAGCCCATATGCTGAAGCAAAATAGGCATCCCAATCTTCAGGAGGATCTGACCATCCCTCATATGCGCGCTGATAGTAATGCTCGCTGATTCTTCTCCGGCCATTATGGTCATAGACCTTGGCCCGGAGCAAGTCGGCCATCTGGTTGCTTATCGCTTTTGATTCGTTGAGGTTGTCAATTACGGACAGGATACTGTCAGAGTTTTCTGCCCGGACGTCGATTTCGGACAGAAGGTTCTGATATGTCGATACTTTGGGTTCAATCCTTTTGCAACCGGATAGTACCAGAGAGAGGATTAAAATACAAATTGCGTGGCTTCTCATAGTTACGC
Source organism: Bacteroidales bacterium WCE2008 (assembly GCA_900167925.1). Taxonomy (NCBI): domain Bacteria; kingdom Pseudomonadati; phylum Bacteroidota; class Bacteroidia; order Bacteroidales; species Bacteroidales bacterium WCE2008. The sequence goes on along the minus strand of FUZM01000002.1, from coordinate 338,329 downwards.
GAATATAAAAATAAAACACGTGGAAAACAATGAAAATCAGATGTTTTTATGCATGGAGAGCACAAAAACGTGCGTACTGGATACAATTTTTAATTGAGCCTTGCCTAACTTTGAAATTCCATGTGGTGAATAATAAGCAATTGATTTTGACACATATGAGACTAATCACTAAACCTATCTTACTTGCCCTCTGTCTGGCAATAGCCGGGTGCGCCACGCCCAAGAAGATCCTGTATTTCCAGGATATCGATGACGTTACCCTGGAAAAGCTCACCACTAAGTATGAGGCTGTCATAAGGAAAGACGATGAACTCAAGATCATCGTCAGCGGCCCTGACAAGACAGTCGTCGCTCCGTATAACCTCATGCTCGTCGACATCGCCTCCGAGTACAACCTCAACTATGAACCTGAACGGCTTACGATGTCATATCTTGTCGATTCGGACGGGAACATAGACTTTCCGGTGCTCGGCCGCATCCATGTCGAGGGGATGACACGTATCCAGCTGACTGACTATCTCACGCGCGAAATCGGGAAAGATGTCAAGGATCCTATTGTCTACGTGAAGTTCAAAAACTACAAGATAACCGTGCTCGGCGAAGTCCAGAAGCCGGGCACATACACATGCAACTCCGAGAAGGTCAGCGTACTGCAGGCCCTCGGATATGCGGGAGACCTTAAGATGACCGCCCGCAGGAACGGGATAATCCTTATAAGGGAAGTGGACGGGATGCCTGTCCATGTGAAGATGGATCTTCGCGACAGCAAGATCATTGATTCGCCGTATTACTATCTGCAGCAGAATGACGTGCTGTATGTCCCGCCAAGTTCGAGCCGTGTCATGTTCTCGAATTCGGTACCGTATCTCTGGGGCGCTATAGCCTCTTCCGTGACCGCCCTGATCGCTGTTTTACGATACTTAGAATAGAGCCATGGAAACATACGATATCCGAAACAGAAACGAATCCGCCCTGTATGAGGACGGCAGTCTGGTCATACGTGAACTGTTGGCGTATTTCTGGCGTCTGCGAGGCTGGATTGTCGCAGCCGTGATAGTCTCCCTGACTCTGGCCTTCTTTTATCTGAGGACCCAGACACCTGCCTATGAGCGCACGACCTGGATAAAGCTTAACGGGAATGAGCACAATCTGAGCTCGGAACTGTCTCTTCTGCCGGGCATGTCTGACATATCAGGCAACAAGAGACTGGACAATGAAGTGTTCATACTGAAGAGTCCTTCGCTGATGAGACAGGTCGTAGAGCGGCTGGGCCTCAATACCAGATATTACAGCAAGGAGATGTACGGCCTGAGATGTGCCGAATACTACGGAAACAATCCTTTCGCAATGTCCGTCGCCACCTCCTCAGACAAAGAACTCAAGAGCGTGCGTCTTGAGTTCAGGCATCTGGCCGGCGGAAAATTCCGTGTGACCGGTCTTTCCTTGAACGGGGAGCCCGTCCCTGGAAAGAAAGTCGATTACGCCTATGGCACCCCGGTGACCGTCGGGGGGCTTGAATTTACCCTGGAACTCCGGAATCCTGAAAATATGGCTTCCGGGAAAAAATATCTTTCAACCTGGAACACGCCTTACGCTACTGCCGGAAACTTCGTGAAAAACCTCAGCATCTCAGTCCAGGGAAAGAATGCAGCCCGTACCGACATAGTACTTGTCAGCTTTACTGACTCGTCTCCGTCCAGAGCGTCAGACATACTGGATAACCTTGTGGTCATCTTCAACCAGGAGGCGAGACAGTACAAGGCGCAGACATCCCTGAACATCATCGATTTCATTGACAGCCGTCTCGCGGAGATATCAGGCCAGCTGAGCGACGCCGAGGCGGGCTACAAGGATTACCAGTCGTCCCGGGCGCTCGTGGACAATGAAACCCAGACAAGCCTTGCGATATCGAACGACATGTCTTACAGGGACCAGCTGAACGATGTCCGTCTCCAGCTGCAGGTGCTGGGCATGATTTCCGATTACATGTCGGAGACTCCGGAGGGTTCATACAGAGTCCTTCCGGCCAATGTCGGAATCACGGATGCGAGCCTTGACGCCATGATAAAGAACTACAATGAAAGGGTAGTCGGCCGCGAGCGCATGGTCGCAAACTCTTCTGAATCGAACCCTAAGGTCATGGCCGTGAATACAGAGCTTGATATCAGCAAGAGAAGCATCGAATCATCGCTGTCGAATCTTGTCGGCGTCTATACTCTCCGGGAGAAGGAGATCGAGAAAGTGCTCGGCAGGAACAGGAGCCATATTACCGCCATCCCGAAGCAGCAGCTTGAGCTGCAGCAGTTCTCCAGGAAGATGGAAGTGATCGAGCCTCTGTACCTCCTGCTCCAGCAGAAGAGGGAAGAGAACCAGATTACCATGTATGGAGAAGCGGATACGTTCCGGGTGATAGAGGCTGCCTTCGGACCAGACCGGCCTGTCGCTCCAAACCGCAGGATGATCTATCTTCTCGCACTCATATGCGGTTTCCTTGTGTGTCCTTTCGCCGAGAGGTTCAGGTCTTTCATAAGGAGCAAGGTCGAGACCAGGCATGACGTGGAGAATGTCGTGGACGCCCCGATCCTGGCAGTGCTGCCAAATAGCGTGACCAAGAGCTACAAGCTTATTCCAAAAGGCGGATATGATTCGCTCAGCGAATCGTTCCGTATGCTGCGGTCCACCGTCCAGTCCATCCCGGACGCGAGGGTTTTTCAGGTCACTTCTTCCGTGCTGGGCGAGGGAAAGTCTTTCGTGGCTGCCAATCTGGCCTTGTCCCTGGCATATGTGGGCATGAAGGTGATTCTCGTAGGAATGGACCTTCGCAAGCCTGCCCTTTCGAAGATATTCAAGTATGAGGCTGATGAATTGAAATCGCTTTATGGGTATCTCAGCGGGAAGAATACGGATCTGGACGAGATCATAACCCCAAGCGGGGTAAGCAGCCATCTCGACTTGCTCCCTGCAGGCATGATCCCTCCTAATCCGAACGAGCTGCTGGCCCGGGGGCGGCATGAGGAACTTATCTCGCAGTTGAGGAAGCGGTACGACTATATTATCCTTGACAGCACTCCATATTTCCCTGTGGCTGATTCGTCAATCGTCAACAAGTGCGTAGATGCGACCCTGTTCGTGGTGCGTTGCGATTATACTTCGCTGAAACTGCTCCGGGAGATCGACGTCGCCGCCCATGACAGGATCAATCCGATAAGGAACCTGAACATAGTCATCAACGACTTCAACCGTCGTGCGCGAAAGTATCGCTACGGCTACGGAGATGGCTACGGCTGCAAATCCGGAATGGAATACGGCTACGGCTATGGTTACGGCTACGGAGAAAAGGAGGCCCGCAAGCGTGGCTGAAAGGACTTGTCTGCAATATAGCATTGCTATCCGCCGACAGTATCGTCGTTGACGATGGATCGGGATGCCTTTTTGACTTCTATGCGCTTCTTGCCGAAGGTCCAGCTTATGCCGAGTCCGACCGAGCGCCACGGGGTCAAGGACACGTCTTTCTTCGAGAAGTCTCTGCCTTTGGCCCAGGACGTCGATTCCAGTTTTCCTTTCCCGAAGTCGGTCACTCCGGAAAGCACTATCGTAAGCTTGTCCTCCAGGAATGATTTAGCCAGCCTGACGCTGATATAAGGCTTGTCTTTATACCAGCCCTGGAGAGTATGCGACTTGGTCGAAAGATACAGATAAGAGCTCAGACTGATATCCCAGGGAAGTACCTGCTCTATGCCGGTAACCGTAGAAACCCCGAATCCTTCATTCCTCAGGCCCAGGACCTCACTCCGGTAATGCTGGTATCCTCCGTCTGCGGAAAAGGACAGGCGGGTCTTTCCGCTTGCGTTGCAGCTGACATATATATTTGCTTCGACAGAGTTGCGTCTTACGATATTCCCGTAAGTCCTCTCTGCGATATCTCCTTTGAAGATGGTATATCTTTCAATGCCGTTATCGCTGAAATAGTCTGCAAATCGGGCGCTTATTATCCAGCGCGGGCCGGAGTAGTTGTATATCAGGTTCAGTCTGTGGCTTTTTTCCGCTTCGAGATCAGGATTGCCGTAGGAAATGTAGTTCGGGGTGATGCGGTCGATATATGGGCTCAGAAGTGATATCCCCGGGCGCCCGATACGCAGATTATAAGTCAGGCTTAGATTGCTCAGGGTGCTGAGGGTGTATTGGATGCTGGCGTTCGGGACGAGGTTCCCGTAGTCGAGGCTGAAGCTGTTGCCGGTCTGCGAATAATCCTGCCATGTATGCTCATAACGCAGTCCTCCGGTCAATGTGAAGTTGCCGAAGGAACCCGTATATTCAGCATAAGCCGCTCCTATGTTGCTGTGGTAATCGTAGTCTGTCGGAGTCGTCCCGTCGGTAGCTTCTGTGCCGAAATGACGCAGAATCAGTTTGGCGCCAGTGCTGAGCGACTGGCTGGCGCCGACAGGAGTGGTCAGGTCTGCCTGGAATGTGTTTTCGAGAATCTTGTTGTCCTTTATGAGCAGGATCTTGTCGGCATCGAAGGGAAGGACGCCGCTGACATTGGCAATGAAAGTCGTGTCCCGGGTCCTGGCCGGATTGTCGGAGATCTGCCATGAAAGCGTAAGAATCCTGTCAGGATTTTTCCTGGACCGGTGTTGCCAGTCGAGACTTCCCTTGACGGAGCTCCAGGTCTCGTCATAGGCGGCTGTCATGTCGTATGAATATGCATTCGCGGCCTCGAAATGTCCATGATCCATCCTGCCCCAGTTCGGGGAATGATCCAGCCCTATCGAAGCGGATATCAGATTAAGGGAATCAGGTTCGAAGTTTGCGGAAAATGTTCCTGTGTATGAGTTGTTTACTATACTCTGGCGCTTTTCCTCCCGGGAGAAATGCCCCCTTGAATTGTTTTCCGTCAGACTTTCTAGCCCGGAAGTGCGATAGCTCGACGGCTGAAGGTCGGAACTTACTGTCCATTTTCCGAGACGGGCGCTCAGGCTAAGGGAACCGTATCCGCTCCCGGTCGAATTGCCGAAGCCCATAATGTCCCCGTAGATTCCGTCATGGAGAGCCTTTCGCGATGCGCGGAAGGTCGTAATCTCGAGCACGCCCCCGACCCCTTCGGCATCGTATCTCGCCCCCGGATTGGTGATTACTTCTATGCTCTTTATGTTGCTTGCAGGCATGGCCCTGAACATTCTCGAGGGGTTGGCGGTAAGCATCTGGTCCGGACGGCCGTCTACATAGACCTTGAAAGAGCTGCTGCCTCCTATGGTTATGCTGTCATCCGCGCCTACATTCACCATCGGGATCTTGCGGAGCATGTCCAGGACAGTCATGCTCCTGGCGTCGATATCATTCCCGACATCGTAGGTGATACGGTCAGCTTTCAGTCTGACGAGATTCCTCTGGGCGACGACTCCGGCCGCGCTGAGAGAATCGGTCTTTTCGGCGTAAACGCCGGTGGTGTCAATCTGCTGCGCGACTGACAGCGTCGCATGCAGGATAATGGATAATGCAATAAAAAACTTCTTCATTGGTTGTGATCTTTTTCAACGGCACAAACGTACAATGAAGAAGTTGAAAGTCCGTCAGAAACTCTCTGACATTTGTCTGACAATTGCCTGTCAGCGTTTTTTCAGTCTGTATCCGATACCGCGCCGGGTCTCGATCCCGTATCCGCTGCCGCTCAAGGCTTTCTTGAAATGGCGGATCAGCGAGTACATCGCATCGTCCGTCACAGGCTTTCCCGGCCAGAGCGTCCGGCAGATCTCATCCTTCGAAAGCTCGCCTTCAGGGGCGGACTGGAACATCTCCAGCAGCCGCTGCTGCATCGGGGTCAGCTGAAGCTCCAGGCCTCTGTTTTTCCGGACCGGGATCATGATACCGAGCATCCATGATATGGCAATCAGAGAGAATGCGGCCGGCAGTCTCTTGTCCGCGAGTCCGAGGACAGCGGCCATCGAGACGTCCGCATAGCTGCGTACGGCAGCGTCATCCAGATTCATGACATCGCTGCAGATTCCGCTGTGCTTGTCTCCGGGGAGGCAGTAGGCGATATAGGTGCTGTCCTTCAGGAGGAGCAGCGTCAGGTTGTCGCGCATCATTGCGACTGTGTCGGGAGTGATGACATCGTCCGGAGTGCTTGCCAGAGTAGAGGACAGAGCGCTGTTGAGGTCGCTGATGATCATGATTCTGGCATTCTTGTAGCTGCGCTCGCCGGAAAAGATGGCGGCGAGAAACAGCAGTACGACTATGAATGATGAGATATTATGCTTCATGTGGCAGTTATTTCTAATCGGATTCGACATCTGGCTCTACATGGATCGATATCTGAGTGGACTGGCCGAACCTCTCGCGGAGCTTCTTCTCGGCCTCGACGGTGATATCATGGGCATCTTTGACCGTCAATGTCTGGTTGACTACTATATGGGTATCGATTATTGTCGAAGGTCCATTCTTCCTGGTCTTCAGGGCGTGCACATCCTGGACGCCGTCCACGGATGCGATCAATTCCTTTATTTCGGCTTCGGTGCCTTCGGACAGGGATGATTCGGTTAGTTCGTTCAGCGCAGGAATTCCCATCCTGAAAGCCACGACGAAGATGAATACGCTGATGCCACAGCATACCAGAGGGTCCATTACGGTCCATTTGCCACCCAGAAGGAGGGCCAGGCCGATGCCCAGGGCTGCCGCAACGGATGAGAAGGCATCGGTACGGTGGTGCCATGCATTCGCGACTACGGAAGGGGAGTCATATTTCTTTCCCGTGCGGGAGGTCCACTGATAGAGAAACTCCTTGACGGCGATAGAAACCAATGCGGCCGCGAGGGCGATGATTCCCGGGGATTCGAGGGTGCCTCCGCGTATGACATAGAGCACTTTTCCCATCCCGTCGACGCACATCTTCACTCCGACCGCCAGAAGCATCACGGCTACGAAAGCAGTCGCAAGAGTCTCGAATTTTCCATGACCGTATTCATGCCCCCGGTCATGCTCCTTTGAAGAGACATGGACCATCAGAAGCACGATAACGTCGCTTACAAGGTCTGTCAAAGAGTGGACGGCATCCGCTATCATGGCGGTACTGCGTCCTGCCAGGCCTGCTCCCAGTTTCAAGGCTGACAGAGCGATGTTGGCGACGGCACCTGATATGGTTACTCTTGATAATTCATCTGTTCTTGACATAGTAATGCGAATATACTGATTTTTTCCCACTTTATTTCTTAAATTTGTCTGAACAACACCTTGCCATATGAATAAGATCCTAATGATTCTCGGTGTCGCTTTCTGCACCCTCCCTATGTTCGCACAGCCGCAGCTGCGCAAGGATAATATAGACGAAGTACTCAAGGCAATGACCCTTGAGGAGAAGGCTGGACTGGCAGTCGGGGCAAGCCGTCCGGTCAATATCGGCGGTATTCCTACAGGAAGCACCATGCTGGTTCCGGGAGCAGCCGGAGTTACCAGGGCGATACCTCGTCTCGGGATCCCGGCCACTGTCCTTGCTGACGGCCCTGCCGGACTGAGGATCGATCCGGTTAGACCGGGCTCTGACGCCACCTTCTATTGTACCGGTTTCCCTGTAGGAACGCTGCTCGCCAGCTCATGGGACGTCGACCTTGTCGAGAAAGTCACCGCAGCCATGGGCGACGAGGTTCTTGAGTATGGCGTCGATGTGCTCCTGGCCCCTGGAATGAATATCCATAGAAACCCTCTCTGCGGCCGTAATTTCGAGTATTTCTCCGAGGATCCGGTCCTTTCGGGCAAGATTGCAGCGGCTTATGTGCGCGGTGTCCAGTCCAACGGAGTCGGAACTTCGATAAAGCATTACGCCGCCAACAATCAGGAGACGAACCGTCTGGAGAATGACGCGCGTGTGAGCGAGAGGGCTCTGCGCGAAATATATCTGAAGAACTTCGAGATAGCTGTAAGGGAGTCGGATCCATGGACAGTCATGTCGTCATACAACAGGCTCAACGGAGAATTCACCCAGCAGAGCCATTACCTTCTCACAAGCGTACTCCGCAATGACTGGGGATTCAAGGGAATCGTGATGACCGACTGGGGCAACAAGGCCGGTACAGTTACGGCCGTAAAGGCAGGCAACGACCTGATGGAGCCGGGTGCCGAGACAGAGATCGTAAGGATCCTGGATGCTGTCAGGAATGGCAGTCTCCCGATAGAGGATCTTGACAGGAATGTCCGCAGGATACTGGAATATATCGTCCGTACTCCTCGCTTCAATGGATATCATTATAGCGAAAAGCCCGACCTCGAGGCCCATGCCAAGGTCGCCCTGGATGCTGCCGGAGAGTCTGTCGTAATGCTCCGCAACGAGGCCGCCCTTCCTCTTGAGGGAGGGGAGAAAGTCGCTCTCTACGGCATCTCCTCCGTCGATTTCATTGCCGGAGGAACCGGCTCGGGCAATGTGAACAAGGCCTATGTCGTCAACATGAGACAGGGACTCGAGAATGCCGGATTCCAGCTCGACAAGGGTCTGGTGGATTTCTATGATGCGAATTACAGGTATGCGAATGCATCCCGGAACATGTCTTCTTCGGGGCAGTATATCCTTCTGGGCAGTCCGAAGCTCAAGGAGGTGGATATCCCTTCCGAGACGATACGTGATCAGGCCAAGAATGACGACGTCGCCGTCGTAGTGATAGGCCGCAATGCAGGAGAGGGCGCCGACCGTAACGTGGAGGACGATTTCGAGCTTTCCGAGGTCGAGCGTAATCTTATCTGCAGAGTGTCGAGAGCTTATCATGCCGAAGGAAAGAAGGTCATCGTGATACTGAATATCGGCGGAGTGATCGAGACGGCTTCATGGAAGAATCAGGTGGATGCCATCCTTCTCCCGTGGTCTCCGGGCCAGGAGGGCGCGAATGCCATAGCCCAGGTGCTCAAGGGGGAGATCAATCCTTCCGGAAAGCTTCCTATGACTTTCCCTGTCAATTACATGGACCATCTTTCGTCCCGTAATTTCCCGGATGAATACAGCCGTTTCCTCCAGAGAAACAGGTACCGTTCCAGGATCGCGGTCAAGGATATAGACTATACTGACTATGCGGAAGGAATATGGGTGGGATACCGTCTTTTCGATACCCGTGATATCGAGGTTTCCTATCCTTTCGGATATGGACTCAGCTATACTTCTTTCAGCTATGACAAGCCGTCCGTAAAGGCTTCTGAGGATGGTTTTACTGCTTCGGTCACCGTCACCAATACCGGTTCCGTAGCAGGCAGGGAAGTGGTCGAGGTCTATGTAAGCGCCCCTGCAGGCGGCCTTGAAAAGCCGGCCAGGGAACTTAAGGCTTTCGCCAAGACCGGCCTTCTCGCCCCCGGGGAGAGCCATACTCTTACATTCAAGGTAAGTGCTTATGAACTTGCTTCTTTCAATGAGGAGGCTTCCCGCTGGGAGACGGCCTCAGGCAGATATGATGTCTTGTTCGGCGCTAGCGTTGAGGATATAAGGGCAAAGGATTCCTTCAAGCTTGGAAAACCACAATTCTTTAAGGTGGACAAGCATTAGAATATCATATTCCAGGCTGCATTCTGGGCTCGCCGGCTGTGGACTGCATTCATCTTGCCGAAGTTCCACTTTACTCCGAAGAGGATGAATCTTCCCATCACGAGACTGTATGTGTCTTCCTTGTAGTTTGCCTCGGCTATATGGTTGAGGCTCCTTGTCTGGTTCAGAATGTCGTGGAGCTTGATGCTGAGGTTGAATGCGCCTATGCTTTTGGTTATCTCGGCGTTCCACTGCCATTCCGGCTGTCCGTACCCGGCTGGATATCCTTTGTACGTCACATAGGAGAGGTCCGTGTCGATGTCGAACTGCAGAGGAGAGTTGTAGGTCGCGTTTGCGTTGAATCTGGTCACAAGCGTGTTCATGTCAGCACTCGGGTCAAGAGAGTAACGGGTAATGCCGCCGGTACAGTCCATTCCCAGGACGAAGGAGAAGTTCTCCGGATTATACTTGACCGAGATGCCGCCAATAGGATTGATCGTGCTGGTATGGGTCTCCCTGAAGCCGCTGGCTCCGCTGAAGAAGAGATCTCCTTTGGAAGAATTACCCCAGAAGCCGGACATGAAATCCGAGTAATCGAATGAATCCTTGTCCAGCGCCGTCATGGGCTTTGTCGTATGGTAGCTGGACATTGTCGAATATGCAATTCCTGCATCGGCTGAAAGGGACAAGAGTTTTTTTGAGTCCAGAGGGGTTGTATAGCTTGCCCGGAAATGCGAAGTTATCCGTGGCTTCCTGACGTTGAGCGGAATGGAATACATGATCCCGTCAGTGTCGAACCACTGGGCGGAACTTATCGAGTTTATATCTATTCCTCCGTAAGCATACAGCATGAGGTTTGTGAATTTCTCGCGGTTGTTTCGACTCCAGTTGAAATCCAGGTTTATGTGAGAGGACGGCTTCAGATAGATGTTTCCGAGACTCAGCCTTGACGGATCGCTGATATTGAGTACAGGCAACATGCGGTTGGCCGAAGGTTGCCTGGTATAGCCGTAGGCGGAAACGTAGAACCTGTTTTTTTCGCCGTTCTGATTGTAACTTAGTCTCGGAGTCACGAACCAGTTCCATTCGTCTTTGCCGGTGGTCCCTTCTATGCCGAAACTCTTCGAGAATGTCTCTTGCATTATACCGGTCAGAGTCCCGCCCAATGTCAGCCATCCGGATTCCGATATCTGGTATTGGGCCGAGATGCCATATTCCTGTTCGTAATTCCTGGAATTGCTGACAGAAGAGAAATAGTCGTTACGGCCATTTATGTCGAAAGCGTCCCGGTCGCTGTCAGAGCGTGACATGGTATATTCTGTCGAGACGGAAACAGAGAGCTTCTCTCCGAACGGTTCCGTATAGCCAAGTCCTCCTCCTATCTCGAAGCTGCTCCTGTCCAAGACATAATTCATATTCCGGACGTCCTTGGATTCTCCGGCCGTAAGTACGGATGACTCGGTTGATTTGCCTTCGTCTAGGCTGTAAGCGGAATAGACCCCCAGGCGGATACTTCTGTTTTTCTTTCCCCAGAGTTCCCGGAAAGTGAAATCGGAGCTTATACCTGCATATTTATTCCGGTATTGGCTCTTAGACGTGCTTTCTGTACTGTTTATGAATTTGTTTTCCCTGGTGGACCTAGAGGAACTGGAGGTGTAGGAGTCTGTCTTGCTGGTATTTAAGAACGGGCGTATATGGAACCAAACTTTTCCTTTCTCCTTCATGAATTCCAGGTTGCTCCCGACGGAACTGGCGTAACCTTTCCCTCTGTTTTCCGAGGATGATGTGATATTTCCGTCTTCCAGGAAAGTCGTACGTTCGCTCCGCATTCCTGTATCGGTATCTGCATATTTATAGTTTGCGCTTGCCGTAGATTCCACGTCCTTGATACGGGAGGTGTTGAAGTTCAGGCTCAGCTGCGCTGAAGAGGAAAGCCCCTGGCCAAGGGAAGACATATCCCCGTTTTCGTCCATGGTGACGAATGAAACCCCGGAGTCATTGATGTTCTGGGTATTCCCGATCATGGTAAACTGGTCTTTCTTGGTATATGAAGAAAGGAGAGCATCCCCGCTCCAGAGGATTCCACGGTTGTCCCGGAGAATGTCGTCGCTGTCTGTCTTTCCTGCAGTAGTTCCGGCTTTGGCTCCGACATTGCCGAAGAAGCCTTCTTCATATTCTTTCTTCAGGGCGACATCGAGTATTTTTTCCCTATTGCCGTCCTGGATTCCTGTAGCGCGCGTCTGCTCGCTTTCCCTGTCGATGATCCTTATCTTGTCCACGACAGCTGCCGGCAGATTGTTCAGAGCCGTGCTCTGGTCATTGAAGAAGAAAGTCCTTCCGCCGACAGTGAGCTTGTCGATTTCTTCGCCATTGAACTTGACCTTTCCGTCCTCGGTGATCTCCATGCCCGGCATGCGCCGCAGAAGGTCCTTGAGCATGGCGTTGGCTCCTACCCTGAAGGAGGAGGCGTTGATTTCGACCGTGTCTTTCTTGATTACTATAGGATTGCCGACGGCGGAGACAGTAGCGGCCTGGATGAAGCGTTTGTCCTCCCTGAGGCGTACCGTCCCCATTTTGACTATACTTTCGCGGAATTGCATCTCTTTGGCGAACGGCACGTAGCCCATCATCTCGACATGGATTACATATTTGCCGAACGGCACTTCTTCAAGTCTGGCTTCACCTTTATTGTCGGTAAGGGTGAAGTTCGTTATCGTAGTATCCTTGGCAGGGACTACATACACCGAGGCGTAGGGGATCTGCTCATTGGTCAGGGAATCCAGCACCGTCAGACTGATATCGCTCAGTCTCTGCTGGAAGATATTGTCGTTGATGATAAAGATCTGCGCTTTTGCGGAAAAACCTATACAAAGGAAAAGCAAGATAGAAGTGGCGAGCCTTCCGATAGAACACTTTAGAATACGCATTGGTTATAATTCTGGTTTATCTATGATCAGTTTTACAAATATAATCATTTCCCGAAATTAAGTATCAACTTTTCAATTAAAACTCTTATATTCGTTCCTGAACGGATGACAGATATGTATATTGTAGAGACAGACAGGCTCGGTTTCCGCAAGTGGCGGGACGACGACGCCGAGACACTATTCAGATATGCTTCCGACCCCGACGTGGGGCCGAGGGCAGGATGGCCGCCGCATAAGTCGGTGGAGGAGAGCCGGGAGATCATAAGGACTCTTTTCGGCGGGGACCATATGTGGGCGCTGGTACTGAAGGAGACCGGAGAACCGGTCGGCTGCATCGGGTACTTCATCCATGGCGAGAGCAACATCGAAATCGGCGTGGATGATGCCGAAGTAGGCTACTGGATAGGGAAGCCTTACTGGAACCAGGGCATCTGTACCGAGGCTTTACGCGCGCTTGTCGATTACTGTTTTGATGTAAAGGGCTTTTCTACCCTTTGGGGCGACTTCTTTATAGGCAACCCGGCTTCCGGCCATGTGATGGAAAAATGCGGTTTCATTGATACCGGCCGGGAGAACAAGTGCAGCAACCTCAGAGTCGGCAAGGACAATCCGGTCCGGATAATGAGGCTGGACAGGCCTGCGCCGTTGACTGAAGAATATCTTATGGGCTTCGTGCCGGAGCGATTCCTCCGGGACGAAAAATACCGCCGCGGCCATATGAACATTCTCGCTCCTGCAGCGGGGACACGGATTCTGGGCATGCATACTCCGGAGATGAAAGCTGTCGCCAGGGATCTGGTGAAGAAAGGGGAGTGGAGAAGGCAGCTGGAGGCATGGAAGAATCACCGTCCCCTGACCGGGGCCGGAGGGCTGACGCACGAGGAAAGGATGATCTGGGGCCTTGTGCTGGATTATGCGAAGCTCCCGCTGGAGGAGCGTCTGGATGAGGTCAGGAAGTTCATTCCGGCTGTCGATAACTGGGCGATCTGCGACAATTTCTGCTGCAATGCAAAGTGGGTGGAAAAATCTGACAAGGAGAAAGTGTGGAAGTTCGCCAGGGAACTGATCGGGTCTTCCGGGGAGTTCCGGGCGAGGGTCGGCCTGATCCTCTCTCTTGCCCATTTCTTGGATGAATGCAGCGTGCAGAGGACTCTCGATACTGTCGTCGAAAGAAATATCGGGGATGATTCGCCGTTCTATATACGTATGGGCGCGGCCTGGCTGTTCGCTGAAGCTCTTTGCCGGCAATATGATATAGCCCTTCCTTACATCCGGGAGCGCCGTCTTTCCCGCTGGATCCATAATAAGGCGATCCAGAAAGCAAGGGAGAGTTTCCGTATCGCTCCGGAGCTGAAGGATTATCTCAATACTTTAAAGTTTTGAGATAAAAATGGAATCATATTTGCTAGAATTAATAATGCTGTTTAACTTTGCACCTTGAAAAAACTATTTTTTGTAACAATTCAAGCCTAGTATGAATAGTACTCCCAAAGTATCTGTAATCATTCCTGTATATAATGTTGAGGAATATGTCGGCTGTTGTGTCAGGTCGGTGTTTATGCAGGACTGGAAGAATATTGAGTTCATTTTTGTGGACGATGCCTCCACGGACCGTTCCGTTTCCATAATTGAAGAGATTCTCAACCTCGAATTCCCTGAATTGCGTCCTTGCGTGAAGATTATACGCAAAGAGCATTCCGGTCTTCCGCAGTCACGTATGGCCGGCCTCAGGGTTGCGGAAGGCGAGTATATAATCCATGTGGATTCCGACGACTGGGTCGAGCCTGAATATATAAGCCATCTTGCTTCCAAGGCCGTCAAAGAGAATGCCGACGTGGTTTATTGCGATTTCATCAAGGAGATGGAAGGCCGCTCGAAGTTGGTCGTCGAAGGGGAATTCACTCCTTCCAATGGAGCCATGGCCGTAAAGAACATGCATAACAGTATCATAAGGGGCTATATGTGGAATAAACTTGCCAGAAGGTCCCTGTATGATCTCGACAAAATGTTCGTCCCGATATATGGCTATCATGAGGACCTTGTGTTCCAGACCCAGATACTGTATCGTGCTGCCAAGGTCGTGCACCTGAACGAGGCCCTTTATCATTACCGTCGCAAGAGAAAGGGGGCGCTTACCACTCTTCCTCTTGTCAAATCCCGCAAGATGTCTGCCGAGAATATGCTGAAGCTCTATGATATACTGCCAGCGGAGGGAGAGCCTAAAGAGTCAAGCGGCATTGATATCCTCATTCGTGGAGGATGGTATTGCGCCTGCATACTGAATCTGAAGATGCTCCGCGAACATCCGGAAGCAGTCAGGATCCTTTCTTCCATGAAACTGATCCGGGATTGCCGTGTGCCTCTTTTCAAACAGCGTTTTACCAGATTCATCTGCCGCCTCGTCCTCAAGCGGTTAAAATAAAAAAGAGTCCGGTGCAATGCCGGACTCTTCCAATAAAAAGAAGTGATAGTGTTAAGATTTGTTGCTCATAGCAACATTGCAATTTTTATTTAACGATTATCCGTGTGCCGAGTTTCAACTTGTCACCGCTATCATCGACAGTCCAGTACTGAGGCTTCCTCGGTCCGTTCCCGTCAACATGATGTACTACATAGCGGAGTGCTCCGTCAAAGGTTCTGAAAAGCATTCCGTGGCCGGAATTATTGCCGAGGAAAGGCTCCGGTTCCTGAATCCATGGTCCGGAAATCTTGCCGGACTCTGAGTAGCATACTGCCTGGATATAACGGTCTTTGCCCCATGTCGACCATAGCATTCCGAGTTTTCCGGTCTGGGTGCGGAACATCTGAGGTCCGTCTGTTACCCAGCCTGGCATCTTGCGTCCGAAGGTGGCCTCTCCGAGACCGTTCATCTCTCCGCATGACGGGTTCTCCGATGCCCTGAACATAGTGACAGGGTGCTCCGAGATAGTATGTGTCAGGTCTTCCGACAGCTCGATGTAATCCATCGTACCGTCAATGATCTGGGTCCATTCATGGACGAAAATCATGTAGATGTGGCCGTCTTCTTCGTAGAGGGTTCCGTCGATGCAGTCCCAGTCGTGTGGCTGATAGTCGTAGCCCGGCTCGACGGAGAATGGGACGAACGGACCTTCAGGACTCTCGGCGCGGAGAAGATAGGTCTGGTTGTGAGGGACGTTGTAGCGTCTCGGGACCTGCTGGATGAGGTCGCTGTGGTCGCTCCATGTTCCTGCATAATAGTAGTAGTCACCGATCTTGTGGATTTCTGCGGCTGCGGCGAAACCTGCCTTCTCGCACCATGTCCCGCTCAGGTCTATGATGTTGTATGGACCTTCCCACATTACGAGATCCTTGCTCTTGTACATACGTCCGCCGGAAGAGGTGAGATAGTATGTCTTCGTCTCAGGATCCGGATAGATGAACGGATCTGACATTGAAAGGTCGTTGAAATGGACGGTCCTGATTTTGTTCATTTCGGCCATGCGCGCCCTAATGGCTGCGTTTCTTGCAGCTGTATCTATTGGCCCGGAAGGGATCATTCCGCCGAAGTTTTTCTGGCCCGGATCGGCCAGAGGGGCCTGCTCACCAGGCAGGATAACCACCTTTTCGGGGGTTTCGGTTACGGGAGCCTTTGGAGTGCTGGTGCATCCCGAGAGTGCGATTGCCGCAAATACCGGCATTGCGAGTCTTAAATAATTCATAATTAGCTAGTATTAATATTATATTACCAACCTGGGTTCTGTTTCAAGTTAGGATTTGCAGATATCTGTTCGAACGGGAAGGGGAGGAGATTGTACTTGTCCTGCCATCCGTTTCCGGTTCCGTTGATAACTTCTACATTCCATTCTGTCGTGCCAGGCTTATATCCATAGAACTTATATAGTTTCTTGCCTTTGTCCTTGAGAACTGAAGGCGCATCACCCCATCGTACGAGGTCGAAGAATCTCTCCTGCTCATAGAACAGCTCTGCACGGCGTTCGTCCTTGATTATCTGGTAGGTAAGGGCAGAGACTTCATCAATCTGGGCTCTGCGGCGTACTTTGTTGAGAGCCTCGAGACCGGAACCGTCAGCATCTTTGTCGTTCAGGAACTGAGCTTCGGCGTAGAGCAGAAGGACTTCTGCATAACGCAGCATCGCTGCATTTGTCCTCGAGTATTTCCAGAATCCGGGGATATCATAGAAGTCCTCCAGGAATGCTATTCCTCTGTATGTGAAATATCCTTCGTTGTGGCAGATACCGCTTGAACGTACTCCCGGAGTGACACCTTCGTTGTAATTCATTGCGAGTACCTGCTCGTAGGTATGGATGGTGGATTTGAAACGAGGCTTCTCTACGTCTCCTTCATGTTCCATGAGGAATCTTCCGAAGTCGCCGGAAACTGCATTCCAGCCCCATCCTGTATAGATGTTATTTGGAGCGACGATTCCGTCCGGCCAGCCTGTCCACATGTGACGGAGGTCGTTCTGAGGGTTGCCAGGGAAACCGTCATCCTCGGCGGAATTGTGCTCGAACAGGTATTCCTCGCAGAAATCTCCTGCGGGTCTTTCGAGTATGAACATGTCGGCGACAAGATCATACAGCCCCGAATTGATGACTTCGCCCAGATCTTTGACGGCAGCGGCAATCATTTCTTTGTTGTTGGTCTTCTGGCCATACCAGAGTTCGACTTTTCCCTTGAATGCAAGAGCCGCATGCTTGGAGATACGTGCTCCGAATTCTGCCTGGCGTCCCTTTCCGCTGATTGGAGGAAGCTTGCTTACTGCATCGCCCATCTGCTCCAGTATCCAGTTGATCGATACCTCGGATGGGGTGTTCTCCTGATAGTATTCGCTCTGGGAGAGAAGGTGGTCGGCGAGGGGTGGCGTGCCCCACCATCTTACTGCGTCGAACATTGCGAGCGCGCGGAGGAAGTTGGCTTCGGCCTTGACTCTGTTTATCTCAGGATCGCTTGTCTCAGGGATCTTCTCAAGGATAAGGTTGCAGTGGTAGATTACGCTGTAAATGCCTTTATAGACAATCTTGAGAGCGAAGTCGGCAGAGGTGACGTTGTAGTTTCCCGCCTCCTGGTACTGGTTAGTGGCATCCGAGAAGGATCCGCCTCCAGGATAGTGGTCATCGTCGAGAGAATTGAGGAACAATATCTTTTCGATACCGTTGACGCAAGTGACGTCTCGTCCTCCCCAATACATCTTGTATATACTGGCGATAAGAGCATCGGCCTCCTTGGCTGTAGCATTCTTGTAGTAGTCTTCAGTCGAAAGAACGCTTTTCTGCTGGACATCCAGATACTTTTCACATGAACTGAATGTCAGTCCCAGGACAATCAATGGGATAAGTATATATATCTTTTTCATAACGAACTCTTAATTAAAATGACAGATTTACGCCGAATACAACCTTCTTTGCGATAGGGTAAGAACCGTAGTCGATACCAAGTCCTGATGCGGATGAACCTGCGTGACTGGTCTCCGGATCGAGTCCCGGATATTTGGTGAAGGTGAAGAAATCATCCAGCGAAACATATGCTCTCAATGAACCGACTGCGATTTTCTTGAGAAGTTTGCCAGGGACGTTGTAACCGAGCTGGATCTGTTTGATCTTGAAGAATGAAGCGTCGTACACACGCAAGTTGGAAGTCTTGTAGAAACGGTCGCTCACATCCGGCTTCGGATACTTGTATCCGGTAGAACTGCTGTTCTGCCATGCGTCGGTGTAGAATTCTCTGAGAGTGTTCAGCTGGAGCGCATCAGCCCTGGTCACGGCATAGAGAAGGTCTGCACCCTGGGAGCCGGAGCCCAGAAGGACGAAATCGAAGCCCTTGTAGGCCATGTTGACTGTAATTCCGTAGGTGTAGTCAGGAATTCCGCTTCCGGTCATCATCTGGTCGTCAGGAGTGATCTCTCCGTCGTTGTTGAAATCCTTGTAGACTGCGGCGCCTGTAGCCTGGTCGATATGGTCTACGACAAAGGTCCTGAGATACCAGAGAGGATAGCCTTCCTCGAAATAGGTGACGTCGTATGAACTCCAGATCTTCTGGCCCGGGACGCGGTCTTTCGATGTTCCTTTGACTACTTTGTTATGGACAGTAGAGATGTTTCCGGAGATTCCGTAGCTGAATTCGCCGATGACGTCCTTCCAGCCGAGCTCGATTTCCGTACCATGGTTGTTGACCTTTCCGGCGTTGACATAGACAGTCTCTGCTCCGGTGTTGCCAGGTGCGGTCGTGCTGGTGATAAGGTCATGGGTGTTTTTGTTGTACCAGTCGAGAGTGAAGGTGAGTCTTTCCTTGAACATGCGGATGTCGATACCGAGGTCGACCTGTTTCGAGGTCTCCCATTTGATATTCTTGTTCGGGAGGAGCTTGGAAGGACGTACTCCGATGATGAAGCCTGATCCGAGGTTGTTTCCGTAGTCGGAAGAGCTCTCCAGTACGGAAGCGTACTGGTAATCGCCGAGCGCGTTGACATTACCGTTGACACCCCAGGATGCTCTCAGTTTCATGAAGGTAAGACCGGTCTTGTCCATGATGCCCTTCATGAATTTTTCGTTGCTGATGTTCCAGCCTCCGGAGATGGAAGGGAAGTAGCCCCATCTGCTTTGGACATCCAGCTTGGATTTGTCATAGGCATCAGCGCGGAAGTTGCCGAGGATGAAGAATCTGTTGTCGAAGGTGTAGCCGAGACGTCCGAAGTAAGAAACGTTTCTCCTTGTATCCGGCTGGCCGGAGATTGACATCTGGGCGGTGTTCACTGCATTGCTGAGATAGCGGAAGTTCTCCGCTTCGTTGGAGAGCTCGTTTCCGCTTGCCCTGATGAAATCAGAATCGGTCTGCTGATATGAAATACCGGCCATTGCGGATAAGGCGTGGCGGCCGACCGCCTTGTTGTAGTTGGCGAAGTTCTCCCACTGATAGTAGATGATGTCATTGACATTGCCGGAGATGGACAAAGCCTGATTGTTCCTTGCAGTGGTATATACGTCGTGGTTAAATGTGCTGGTGTGGCTGTAACCGCCATGGAATCCGAGCCTAGATGTGAAGACGAATCCTTTGACAGGGGATATGTTCACGAAAGCGGTACCTCTGGCCCTGAAACTCTTGGTCTCCGTATCTGTCCTGTCGAGAAGGGCGTGCGGATGCCAGAGATAGCTCGGGTCGCCGAATACGGATACGCCATAGACTCTTCCCGACGGGTCTCTCGGGACATTGTGGCCGGCTTTGATGGTCTCCTGGACTCTTATCGGAATTTCCCCGTCTTCATATATGAACGGAGTGATAGGGTCTGAGGTAAGAATGGATGCGAATACGGTATCGGTGGTCCTGGCGCTTTCGTTGAGGGCTCTCCTGGAGCTCTTGTCAATGGTCGTGTTGACGCCGACGGTAAGCCAGCTGTTGATCTTGTATTCGGCATTGATCTGGCCTGAAAGACGTTCGAAGGTATCCTTATTACCGATGATTATACCATCGTTGTCGGAATAGGTCAGCGCGGCATAGAACTTGGCCCTGTCGTTTCCTCCCTCGAAGCCGAGGACATGTTTCCTCTGGAAACCGGTTTCCAGCATTTCTGAAGCCCAGTCGGTATCGGTCTTGCCGTCATATTGGAAGTCTCCCTGTGTGGCTGCGCCGGAGAGGACCATATAGTCCATGTATTCTTTTGAATTCAGCGTCTTAGGAAGGCGGGCGACTGACTGCGATGAGTTCTGGAATTTATAGAATACGCGGCCTCTGCCGTTCTGGGAGCTGCCGGACTTGGTAGTGACGAGGATTACTCCGTTGCCGGCCTCGATACCGTAGATCGCCGCAGAAGCGGCATCTTTCAGGATTTCGATAGAGGCGATGGTCTCCGGATCGAGATAGCTGAGGTCGTTTGTCTTCAGACCGTCCACTATAATAAGAGGTGATGTCCTGCTGTTTGAGGAATATCCTCGGATCTGGATGTTGGATGAAGAACCAGGCGCTCCTGACGAGTTGACGATCTGGACACCGGCTGCTTTTCCCTGGAGGGCCTGGGCGAGGTCTGTCGCCGTCCTGTTCTCCAGGTCGGAACTCTTGACAGATGCGATTGCTCCGGTAACATCGCTCTTTTTCTGGACGCCGTATCCGATGACTACGGTCTCTTCGAGGAATTCGGAATCCTCGACCATTACAATATTTATTACAGTGCGACCCCTGACGGGTACATTCTGAGTCTCGTACCCTATGCAAGAAAAAATAAGAGTTGATTCTGAAGGAACGTTAAGCGAATAGTTTCCTTCCGGATCTGTTTCTGTACCAACAGTCGTTTTGCTGTTGAGCATGACGCTGACCCCCACGGCCGGGGTTCCACTTTGATCAGTAACCTTTCCTGTAACTGTTATGTTGTTCTGTCCGTAGCTGAAATTGGAAGACAGCATCAACAATCCCGTGAAAAGGATACAGCTTAGTTTACATGAGAGTTTCATAATGATCTCTGTTTTAGGAATTAATTTAATGCGGTTTTATTCGGTTAATTGTTTTTCTGCACCAAATTACTTACATTTACGGGTACGTAAGTGTAAAAATTGATGTTTAAGGTGGACACGAAAAAAATCATGGTGGATTTTCTGCCGACAGTTTTTATGTTGCTGCTGCTCTGCCCTTTACAGGGTTTCAGCCAGGACAGGACGGAGGATTATTACCCGATCTGTACTCTTACCAAAGATGACGGTCTTCCTGATGCCAATATCAATGGTCTTCTCTTCGATGACAAAGGTTTCGTCTGGATCAGTACGTTCGGAGGCGGACTCGCCAGATACGACGGAGATACTTTCGTCAACTTCTCACCTGCGACCGAGACTCCGATCAGCAGCTATTATCTTACTCAGTGCGAACAGGACGACTATGGCCGTCTATGGATAGCCGGTTCGGGCGGAATCGACATCCTGGACATGAATACTCTTAAAGCTTATCCTGTTCCGGATGTGGTCAAGGCGACTTACCGTCATTCCTACTGCAACGCTGTCGTCAAGTCGGAGGACGGATGCATGTGGTTCACTATAGGAAACCTTATCCATCGCGTTTCGTTCAGCGATGACGGCCAGACATTCAATGTCGAGTCCATTGAAATCAGCTCGAATTCGAGTACCAACAACCATATCGCCCTGTGTGATGTCGAGAATGACGGGTCGATATGGGTATCATGGAACGGGCGTATCTATAAGGTAAGACCGGTCAGAGGGGAGGGGCTCGTGGCGACGCCTGTGCAGCCTAACATCAATATCGGAGAGGGAAATGAAGGAACTGCATACCTCCGTACCGGAAGCGAGGTATGGGTAGGTACTCTCCGTGGTCTTTACCGGATCGACCTCGCCAGCGGGACATATAAGGTCTATCTTAACGATATCTCCGACAAAAACTCTCTTTCCAACAGCGAAATCAGCGGTCTGGCGCTTTCTCCCGACGGTGACGTCGTGATCGGTACTCTCGGGGGCGTCAATATCTATGATTCCTCGAATGACAGGTTCATCAGATACGATTCGCATACCAATATTTATGGAAACAAGATACTTCCCGGGGATCTCGTGCGTTGCATAAAGACCAACGGCGCCCAGATATGGGTCGGACAGGAGGTGGACGGCCTTACAATACTGATGAAGAAGAGACTTCCCATAATCAATGTCTCCCACAGGGAGAACGATCCGACTTCTCTTCCGTTGACTCCTATCCGTTCCCTGTACATTGACAGGCTGGGACACCAGTGGTTCGGGGCGACCGAACACGGGCTATATCTCCATCTTGGAGACATGAGGTTCAAGTATTTCAACACCCAGAACTCCGGATTGAGCCACAATACATTGACTGCATTTACGGAAGACGGGCAGGGAAGACTCTGGATGGGATCGGTCGAGGGGGACATGAACTACATCAGCACGGTTTCTCCGGGCACGGTCTATGTCCCGAAAGACAGCGACTCGGAAATAGCCGGAAGAATAGACCTTATCAATCAGCTTATATATGACAGTATCAACAATTATATATGGATACTGGCACGCGAAGGCCTTTTCTACTATGACCTGACTGAACTTGTCTTCAGGGAGTATAAGGAAAGCATATTCATGTGTACCGGAGGTACGATCGAAGACGGTAAACTCTGGATGAGCAGTCAGGACGGACTGAGGATCATAGACCTGAAAACTTTCAGCTATGTGCTCCATCCTGAGATACCTGCCAGTTTTTCTCTCGTGCCTGACGGGGATTATATGTGGTTCGGAACCTTCGCTCATGGCGTATATAAAGCCCGTAAGGACTTGAGTAAGGATTCCGGGATAACTGTCTATACCAAGGAGAATGGCCTGGCTGACAATCGTGTGAGGGGGCTTCTGCTTGACGGGGAATATATGTGGATAACGACTGAAAACGGACTTTCCCGTTTTGATACCCTTACCGGAAGCATGAGCAGTTTTGATGTCCATGACGGATTGAAAATGGAGGCCTTCTGCGAGAACAGCATAGGCAAGGATGATCATGGAACCATCTATCTCGGCCAGAAGAGAGGCTTGAGCCTGCTCCGGTCAAGCTATGTGTTCCCGGACTCGTATTGCAAACCGAAAATAGTGATTTCCGGGGCGATCGTGGGCCAGTCTCTGGTAAATCTGTTGTATGACAGGAGCATAAGTATCCACGAAAAAGAAAGGGAACTGATATTCCAGATATCGGATCTTTCTTATGTCCAGAATTCCCGGATAAGATACGAATACCGTCTTTTCCCTGAAGAGAAGGAATGGATTCCGACTTACAGGAGCGGAAGATTCATAAGATATGGGAAAGTTCCCGGCGGGAACTATAAGATGCAGGCCCGGGCTCTGGACGAAGAAGGAAATGTGATTTCGATGGACGAAGTCATGGTATCGGTGAAGCCGTTCTTCTACAGGACCTGGTGGTTCGCGCTGATTGTCGTTCTCATGGTACTGGCCCTCATCCTGCAGATTGTCAAGTGGAGGACCCGCGCCATCAGCCGCAATCAGGAAAAGCTCCAGAAAGAGGTCGACCGGCAGACCCGACTGCTGTCCGAACAGAAGCGCCAGATCCAGGAAAAGGTCGACGAGCTGTCCGAACAGAACCATCGTCTTCTCCGCCAGAATGAGATTCTCGCCAGCCATAATGTGCTGACCTACAGGGATCCGGCCGACAGCGATTCCATGTTCGTAGATAAGGTCATGACGACGATCCAGGAGCTCTACAAGCAGCCTGACCTTGATATTGCCATGTTCTCGGATGCGATGGGCATGAGCCGCAGCGTCCTGAACGAGAGGCTGAATGCTACCATAGGCCAGTCGATCGCGCAGTTCATAAGGCTTTACAGGCTCAATGTCGCAAAGGAGATCATCATCAACGGGACCATGGGAGACATGAATGTCTCGGAAATCGCCTATGAAGTCGGATTCAACGATCCGAAGTATTTCACGCGATGCTTCACGAAACAGTTCGGAATCGCCCCTTCGGTCATGCTTAACGGCAATCTCGGTAAACAGGATGACGTTTCTGAGGAGTAGAAAAACAGGCCCCGGAAGAAATTGCCTGTCTCCCGGGGCCTGAACGCAATATGTTGAGAAAAGAACCTGTTATTTCTTGATCACATCATAGTAAGGGAGGTCACCGCTGGTGAACAGCCAGTCTTCTCCTTCTTCAAATCCTTTGTGCTGGACCAGGAGTCCTTCCTGGAGACTGATCTGCTTCAGAGGAATCATCCAGAAACCGTGGGTCTTGGCATATCTCTGAGAGATGGACCTGCCAGGCATCTCGCGGTAACCGTCTGGAACGATATTTCCCTTGAATTCGATATATCCGCCATCCTGGTTCTTCTGGATGATTTCTCCGGCTGTTTCCGGATACCAGCGCCGGAGGTCGTCGAAACGTAGTCCTTCGAATGCGAATTCATAGCGGCGCTCTTTCTGGAGGCGTTCGAATGAGTATGAATCGTATGGAGCCAGTCCTGCACGTGCGCGAAGACGGTTCATTCCGGTGACTGTGCCTTTCAGTTCATCCAGCATCAGGAGAACGTCTGCGAAACGTATGTATATGGCATCGTTGCGCAGTCCGTTGTTATTGTCGCTGACAGAACTGTTGATGGCATGGAAGAAGTTGTTGTACATGCTTGACTTGTTACCGTCGGCATAGCATGCGACAGCGATGTATTTCTTCGGATAGAAGAGAGTCCTCTCCACTTCCTTGGCGTTATCTCCGCTGAAATCTGGAATCTCTACATAGCCGTCATTGAACCATGGATATACTTCGTCTGCATTTCGGGACGCCATGAGCGAACCATAGAAACGTTTGTCGGCAGGGCCGTAGTCCGGATCCTCATACCATTCTTTGACCATCAGAGGGTTGACTGACGCGTTACCGTTGGACTTAGCTGAATAAGGGTAGCAGGTCGCGTTGGTAGTCTTGCTGGAATTACGGATTCCCAGCCATTCGCCGAGACGGTTGCGGTCAGTTCCGGTGAGCGAGAAATGAGTTGCGAAGATGGTCTCCTTGCTGTGGTTTCCGACCCAGCGGATTTTCTCGCGGCTTACGTATGTATCGAAGCCTTCTTCGGAATATTTAAGACCGCTGGAATACTCATTGGTATATGCCCAGAGTGCACGGGGATCGTCTTCAAGGTCGAAATGGGATACGCTGGTATTGGCACAGTCCTCAAGATAGCTTATGACCATTTCCTTGGTTACATCTGCCATCTTGTCCTTCTTGTAGAATCCTGTGTAGAACAGCCATACGCGGCCCATGAGAGCCTCTGCTGCGTATTTTGTAGCACGGCCGACCTGGTTGTTCTCGCGTGAGTAGCCGTATTTGGCAGGGATGAGCCTGATGGCCTCGGTAAGGTCTGCGGCGATTGCTTCGTAGATTTCATCTACTGTCGCATTCGGCAGATTATCAACCTCAGCCGTGAGCGTAAGCGGGAATGTCTCATGCTTGTCGGCAAGTGTCCAGAGGTAGAAGGCCCTCATGAAGTGAGCCTGGCCGAGATACCAGTTCTTGTTGTCTCCCGTGAAGAGAGCGTCGTCCATCGCCGAAATCGCTTCGATGGCGAAATTACAGCGGTGAAGACCCTTATAGTAGTCTATCCAAGGGGCGTTGGTCTCTTCTCCGGAAACCTCAAGCAGGCGGTCTGCCGCTGATGTTTCGGTAGAAGACT
Source organism: Bacteroidales bacterium WCE2008 (assembly GCA_900167925.1). Taxonomy (NCBI): domain Bacteria; kingdom Pseudomonadati; phylum Bacteroidota; class Bacteroidia; order Bacteroidales; species Bacteroidales bacterium WCE2008. The sequence continues at coordinate 312,777 of FUZM01000002.1, read as the reverse complement.
CGGATCCATGACCATAGACGTCGTCGCTGGCGATCATGTGTCTGAACAGGTTTGTCCTGAAAATACTTCCATTGTACAGGGAATAGAAGGTATAGTACGGAGCGTTTATGAGCTGTTCCGCATCCTTCTCAGTCTTAGGGAAAGAGGAACTGTCCGCTTTCTGGTAGTTTGTCGCATCGAGCATATCTTCGATCTTATCGCAGCTGATTACGGCAAACAGACATGTGAATAAAGTAAGTATTATTTTTTTCATGTTCTTTCGGGTTTAGAATTTGATGCTTACGCCAGCCATATAAACCTTAGGAGAAGGATAATATCCGATATCGACTCCGGAAGCCCATTTGTATCTTATATCAGGGTATGTTCCGACCTCAGGGTCCATCCCGTCGTATCCGGTGAATGTGAAGAGGTTCTGGCCTGATACGAATAATCTGAGTGACTTGAACGGAAGTCCTTTCAGCACGTTTTTCAGGTCATAGCCGAGAGTAATGTTCCTGATCTTGATATAGTCAGCGTCCTGTGCCCAGATGTCGCTGTTGTAACCGTTGCACTTGAAGTTGTTGTGCGATCCGTGGGAGAAGCGAGGGAACTTGTTGGTAGAACCTTCTCCTGTCCACAGGCGGTTGACGAAGTTGTTGGTATAGTTCTCCAGCTCCTGAAGCGCGAACTGACGGTAGCTCTGCATGATCTGGTGGCCGAATGCGCCCGAACCGCTGATGCTGAAATCGAGTCCCTTCCATGCCAGGTTGATGCTGAATCCCATCGTGAAGTCAGGATTAGGATTGCCGATCTCGATGCAGTCCTGTTCGTCGTAGTTGCCGTCGCCGTTCTGGTCGATCCAGATCACGTCGCCCGGCTGGGTCTGCTCATATCCGTTTATGAAGGCGTATCCGTTATCATTGTACTTGTCGATCTGGGCTTGGTTCTGGAAGATACCTTCGCTGGCGATACCGAGGAAGTATCCGATAGGTTTGCCCGGCTTTGCCTGGAAACCGTCAAGGTTCCTGACGTTCTCGGACAGTATCTTTGGATCTCCATGGATTATTCCCTCTTCATTTTTGATATAGAGGACTTTGTTCTTGTTGTAAGAACCGTTGAGCCCGAGACTGTAGGAGAGATCCCCGATATGGTCGTTCCAGGTGAGGTTGAGTTCTATTCCGGCATTGCGTACGGCGCCGCCGTTGATTGGAGATGCGTTTGCTCCCATTATGGCTCTGTTGTCAGGGGTTACCAGCCAGTCCTTGGTGTCTTTGCGATACCAGTCGAAGTTTACTCCAAGACGGCTTCTGAGGAAGCGTGAGTCGAAGCCTATGGCGAGCTGCTCGGAAGTCTCCCATGTAAGTCTCTTGTTTGCGACATTCTGAGGATATGCTGCAACTGTCGGATTCATCTGGTCGTACGAGAAGTCATATGATCCGTCGAGAGTAATTATACTTGCGTACTGGAATGGATCGATCATGCAGTTTCCGTTCTGTCCCCAGCTCCCGCGCAGCTTGAAGAAGTTGAGCCAGCTCCTGGAGAACTCCATCCATGGTTCGGAAGTGATGATCCAACCTGCAGACACTGACGGGAATAAACCTCTCTTGAAGTTTCTGTCGAAGTTCCTTGACGCGTCTGAACGTACAATCGCCGTAAACAGATATTTGTCCATGTAGCTATAGTTCAGACGGCCGAATACGGAGATAAGATCATAGTAAGGGACTGTGTTCTTGCCGTCCATGCTTGCATTTTCGTCCGTGGTCAGCGCATTTTCTACTGAACCGACGTTTGCGGAATTCCATGTCTTGAATTTTGTAGAAGAACGGGTTCCGGAAAGCTCCATGCCCCATCCAGTAGCTTCAATTGAGGTACCGGCGAGAGCTTCGACCGTATGGTTCTCTGCAAAGGTCTTCTTATAGTTGGCGGTGAGTTCCCATGTCCAGTTCGTATTGACTCTTGAATTCTGGCTTACGCTGTCATACTTCTTGTAATTCGTCGAAGTCAGTGCATATTCCGGAGTGTACTCGCGGCCGAAGTGGGTAAAGGCGCGGAAACCGAAGGCCGTGCGTATCTTGAGTTCCTTGACAGGGGTGACTTCGAGATAGACGCTTCCCTGGACGCGTACTCCCTTGCCCTGTTTCTCTGTAAGGTCTGCCTGCTGCAGGGAGTTAGCTTCGTCATCTTTTACGATCCAGCCGTCTCTGAGTTGCTTGTCATATGTGTAGATCGAGCCGTCAAGGTCGTAAGCAGGAAGGAGAGGAGTCTTAATAAGAGCGTTGTGGACATCGTTGTTGAAGATGCCTCCGGTATTGATTCCGCGTGAGTCAGTTATCGAGACGGTAACGTTTTCGCCAAGTTTTATGACATCACGGTCGTTCTTTTTGAGAATGGTGAAATCGGTGTTCGCGCGTATGGTCGTCCTGTCGAAATATGTAGGTTTCGGCATGCCGAGCGTACCTTCCTGATAGGATTTGGAGAAGCTGAGCGAGTACCTTACGGCGTCTCCGCCTCCGGTTATACCTAATACTATGTTATTGGTAGGGGCATTCTTGTTGATAGATTCTTTGAACCAGTCTGTTCCATTCCACTTTCCGCTCTCCAGCCACTGCTTCTGGACAGGCATGAGAGCCTCAAGGTCATACCAGTGCTGTCCTTCCTGGAGAGAACCGAAGCTTGTATAGGCACGGTCGATAAGATCCAGATATTCCTGGGCGGTCACGCTGCGGACTCCGTTGGTGTTAGGACTCTGGAATCCCATGTATGCATCAAAAGTGACTGACGCTTTTTTCTCGCCGATCTTTCCCTGCCTGGTGGTCACGAGAACGACGCCGTTGGCGGCACGAGCACCGTAGATTGCTGCAGAAGCAGCATCCTTGAGGATATCGATGGACTCGATGTCGGCAGGGTTGAGATCATCAAGATTGCCTCCGGCCACGCCGTCGATGACAATGAGAGGGTCTGAATTGCCTGTCGTACCGATACCACGTACTTTGATCGAGTATCCCGATCCAGGCATACCGTTCGTCTGGACGATATTGACGCCTGGGACTGAGCTGTAGAGAGCTCCAAGGGCATTGGTGGTGTTCTGTTTCTGAATGTCCTCTCCGGAAATGTTGACAGTCGATCCGGTAATGAGTTTCTTCTTCTGGGTACCATAACCGATGACTACGGTCTCTTCGAGGAATTCGTTGTCTGCGGCAAAGACGATATTGATCACGTTACGTCCATCCACAGCTACAGTCTGGGTCTCATAGCCTATGCATGAGAAAATGAGAGATGATCTGGAAGGAACACTGATAGAATAGTTTCCGTCCGTGTCAGTGAGTGCTCCAACAGTCTGGTTACTGCTGAGCATTACAGTGGCGCCTATTACAGGCAGTCCATCCTGATCTGTTACCTTTCCTGTCACATTGATGTTCTGCGCGTACAGACTCGACGTAGAAGCAATCAACGCTGTAAGGAATAAGCAGCGAAGTTTGTTGAATAGCTTCATAAAACAATTAGAATAAGTGAATTAATTATGTGTGCAATAAAATTACCTATTATATGCCGTTACAATGTGGATAAAATGTTTTAAATGGTGGACTGCTTCATCTTGTAGAGGTGGATTTTCTGCTGGCAAATTTTTATCTGCAACTTGATTTGTGGGATTAGCATATAATTGGTAAATTTGTGATAAGGAGGAATGATGATGTATAAACTTGCCGTATTTGACATTGACGGAACATTGATCGACACTGAGAAAACCGGTGTCGAATCTCTTGTCGTGACTATCAAGGAATTGCTCGGGACTGATATCCCGTATGAGGAAGCTTACAAGTACTTCGGAATCCCCAGCAACAAGGTCGCCGGCCTGTTGGGGTATGAGGACTCAAAGCTCTTCGGAGAGCGCTGGGAGGAAAATTTCATAGCTCTTTCGCATTATATCAGACCCTTTCCCGGAGTGTTGGAAGCCCTGAAGCGGATTAAGGCGACCGGTATCGCTACAGGTGTGGTCACTTCCCGCAACAAGATGGAATTCGATTACGACGACCACCTCCGCACGATGGTCCCGTATCTTGACCATAAGGTGTGCAGCGAGGATACGGTCCACCATAAGCCGCATCCGGAACCGCTGCTCCATTGTATCAGTCTTGCATCCAAGGCCCTTGGAACAGCCATCAGCCCCGGCGAGGTCATCTTCTTCGGAGATACCGGACATGATTACGCCTGCGCACGTGATGCGGGATGTGATTTTGCCCTGGCTGACTGGAAAGGCCGCGATGCCGGGGAGATACTTTTCCGCTATAAGTTTTCAAGTGCGGAAGAGATGGAATCGATACTTGCAATTCACGGAGAATAGGAGTATTTTTGTGGCTTAAAATTTTGGACTATATGGTAAAAATCGGTACTCCGCTCACGAAGGTTGCCAAGAAGGCGCTGCTTTGTGGCTCTGGTGAATTAGGAAAAGAGGTTGCAATCGAATTGCAGCGTTATGGTGTAGAGGTCATCGCCCTCGATCGTTATGAGAATGCTCCTGCCATGCAGGTCGCCCATCGCAGTTACGTGCTCTCCATGCTTGACGGAGCCAAGCTCCGCGAGATCATCGAAAAGGAGAAACCGGACATGATCATCCCTGAGGTGGAAGCTATCGCTACTCCTACTCTCGTACAGCTGGAGAAGGAGGGATATAACGTGATTCCTACGGCCAACGCGACTTTCCTTACGATGAACAGGAAGGGCATCCGCCAGCTCGCACACGAGAAGCTCGGCCTGCCTACATCCAACTATCGTTTTGCCGCTACCCGGGAGGAGTTTGACGCTGCAATAAAGGAAGTCGGCACTCCTTGCGTCGTAAAGCCGATCATGAGCTCGTCTGGCCATGGCCAGAGCGTCTGCAAGACGCCGGCTGATGCCGATGCTTCATGGAAGATCGCCCAGGAGGGAGGACGTGCCGGAGGCGGCGAGGTTATTGTCGAGGGCTTCGTGAAGTTTGACTATGAAATCACTCTCTTGACCGTGCGTCACAGCGGAGGAACCACTTTCCTTAATCCTATAGGCCATCATCAGGTGGACGGCGACTATCGCGAGTCATGGCAGGCCCAGCCTATGAGCGAGAAGGCTCTCGCCCAGGCTCAGGACATTGCCAAGAAGATTACCGATGCCCTTGGCGGCTACGGCATCTTCGGCGTGGAGATGTTTATCTGTGGCGATGAGGTGCTGTTCAGCGAGGTATCTCCTCGTCCTCATGATACCGGCATGGTTACCATGATTTCGCAGGACCTCAGCGAGTTCGCCCTTCATGCACGTGCCGTGCTCGGCCTGCCTGTCCCTAAGGTCAATTTCTATGGCCCTAGCGCATCCAAGGCAATCGTCGTTGAAGGCGATACCACTATGGTAGAATTTGAAAATCTGGAAGAGGTCCTTTCCGAGCCTGATGTCCAGATCCGCCTCTTCGGCAAGCCTTTCATCAAAGGTCATCGCCGCATGGGCGTGCTTCTTGCCCGCGCGGAAAGCATAGAAAAAGCGCTCGAGAAAGTCGAGCGCGCATATTCAAAACTTAAAGTCAGAGTTCTTTAAACATTCCCTTTACGTCTTCCCACGGGTAATATGGCCCGTCGGGAAGACCGATCAGGGTCGTCTCCCGCTCGTTTATGAAGCACTTGACGATGACGTCTCCTGACTTGTTTTTGTAGAATATCATCTGGAGGTTGCCGGCAAACGGGGTGTAGAGCCATCCAGGCCAGTTGGCAGCCTCTTCTTTTGTCATGCGTTCACCGATTCCTTTCACGCCCAGCCTTGAGCTGAAAGCGAGCAGCTGGTAGTCGTGGCCGAAACGGAGGTCAGCGGCGCGGTCACCCTTGCTGATGGCTTCGTCTGCCTTTTCAATGAAATCCTTTACAAGATTATCTACTTCAGGTACGGCCATCCTGATGTCTCCGAACTCCACGCTGTTGCACTGGGTGAGATATAACTGGAGGGAAGATGTCCGCATGAAATGCTCCAGGTCACTGGTGCTGAACAAGTCTATCAGAGTGCGGTCCAGCTCGAACGCTCCGCTTACGCGGGCCATGTAGAGAACTTCATACATCAAATCCTCCATTGGAATTTCGATTGCCGCCCTTGCCGCAGCCTCGTCAGTGAAGAGATGTCCGGCGAAGGCCACAGTGTCCATGGAGTGCGTGCCGGCATACTCCCTTACGATAGCGCGGGCCTTGTCATGGATTTCGTCAGGATCCTCGCTGCTGCAATAGTTCATGAATGCCTCGCCCGTGTCCCAGGAGATGTCAAGTCCCGGCTCTCTGGAGAGAAGCTCTCCGGTGAAGGCGGCCATGCTGACAAGGCAGCGCGGCACGTAGCTGGAAACGGCGCGTACGCTTCCTCCGTTGCGGAAGACTTTCTTGTATTTCTCATACATGCGGCCGGCTATCTGCCTGTGCTCCTTGGCTCCCAGCGGAGTGAGCCGTCCGTTCATGCCGTTATGAAGCTTATATGTGGTGTCAAGAGCATGCAATGCCGATTCTCCTTCGTCAGTGAGGACTCCTGCTTCCTTTGCTTTTTCCATGACCTTCACGACTTCGCCGTAGTCGTCTCCCCAGTCGCTTCGAGAGCCGTGACGGCCGTAGTGGCTTATGTAGAACGGCTCGTATCCGGCAGGAACAGGGGTCTCGCCGGTATTGAAATACTCATAAGGACTGGTGTTTACGCCGAAGCGGTAAAGGTTGTCATCAATGCTTTCGGGCAATATGTCCTGGGCCTTCTGTGCGCAGGAAATGGTCAGCGCAGTCAGGGATAGTATTAGTAGTAATCGTTTCATATTATTTTGTCTGTTTGTACAAAAATAGCAAAAAAATGATTACTTCAGTCTGGTTATGATATCATCCAGCATGCGGAAGAGGTATTTTATATCGCAGGCTTATATTACAAAAAAAAGAACATGGTTGTCAGAATTTTGCTAAATTTGTTCATTAAGTATTGTATATATGAACTGGCAATGAGACAGTATTTCTTATGTATTTTCGCATGTCTGATTATTTCAGGATGCATTCAAGACAATAATGATATGAGTAATCTGACCCTTACCCGTGAGTGGGACAAGACTTTTCCGAAATCGAATCTGGTTGACCATAGGAAGGTCACCTTCCATAACCGTTACGGCATCGAGCTGGCCGCGGACATGTATGTTCCTAAGTCAGCTGAAGGGAAACTCCCTGCTATAGCCGTCTCAGGCCCGTTCGGCGCCGTCAAGGAGCAGTCTTCCGGCCTCTATGCCCAGCATATGGCCGAACGCGGTTTCCTTACGGTCGCCTTCGATCCATCCTTTACTGGAGAATCCGGCGGTGAACCGCGCCGTATGGCATCTCCTGACATCAATACCGAAGATTTTCTGGCGGCGGTAGACTTCCTCTCTACATGCGACCTGGTCGATCCCCGTCGTATCGGTATCATCGGCATCTGCGGTTTCGGAGGCATGGCCATAAATGCGGCTGCTCTCGATCCTCGCATCAAAGCTACCGTTGCATCGACCATGTATGACATGAGCAAAGTTAATGTCGAGGGATATTTCGCCAGCGAGGACACGCCTGCCCAGCGGATGGAAAAGCGCCGGGCCTTGGCTGCCCAGCGCACTAAGGACTATGTTTCAGGGACATATGAGCGGGCCGGAGGAGTCGTGGACCCGTTGCCGGAGGATGCTCCATGGTTCGTCAAGGATTATCATTCATATTATAAGACGCCGAGGGGATATCATGTGCGCAGCGGCAACTCGAATGACGGCTGGAACGTCATCGGCTGTCAGAGCTTCCTGAACCAGCCATTGCTTGCCTGGGCCGGGGAGATCGACACGCCAGTGCTGCTGATCCATGGCGAGAAGGCCCACAGCCGCTATTTCAGCGAATATGCATTCGGTCTGATGAAAGGCGGCAACAAGGAACTGATGATTATTCCGGGGGCTTCCCATGTGGATTTGTATGATGATGTCGCAGGAGTGATTCCTTACGACAAGATGGAGGCTTTCTTCAAGGAGAACCTTACCCGTATCGCCCGAGTGGAAGAGATGGAAGAGCGTTTTGACAAAGTCAGGGCTCATTCTGGCCTCAGTGGCGACGTCGAAGCCCTTCGAGATTATTATGAGTCCGGACTGTGGCGGGAAGATTTCGAAGCTGATGAGCAGGGAAAGCTGCCTCGGCTGATGAAGAGGGGTGTCCTCAGCGAAGATGGGTTGTGGAATCTTCTTGAGTCAGATCCTAAATAGGGCTGTCAGTCGAACTCGATGCTTTCGATTCTAAGGCGCAGGGTTCCTGAAGGGACTCGCGCCTCGGCGATTTCTCCGACTTTCTTGCCCATCAGCGCTGCGCCGATAGGGGATTTCAGCGAAATCTTGCCGGCCTCCAGGTCCATCTCATGGGGGCTTACAATTTCGAATTTCATACGGGAGTTTGTCGACAGGTTCGTGAATTCGACCCTGCTCAGAAGGCAGACCCTGTCTTTTGGAAGGGCGTCCGGGTTGATTACTCGGGAATGCTCCAGTACCTTCTGAAGAAAACGGATCCGGCTGATGGTCTTTCCTTGGGTACGTCTTGCCTCGCGGTATCCGGCATTATCGCTCCGGTCTCCCTGGGCGCTTGCTTCCGCAAGTTCTTCCGTTACCTTGGGGTAAACATCTTCGATAAGATGCTTCAATTCGGCTGCTATCTCGTCGTATTTTTGTTTTGACAGGTATTCCATGGTTCAAATTTACATGCAAACCTAGAGAAAAGCAAAAAAGTGTTATCTTTGATAGTCAGTTAAACCAAAAATACTGGAGGACACGACTATGGCAAAGTTTATACTGAACAGACCGGATGATTATCTGTCGCTGTCTCGCGGCAGGATAATCGCCACGGCTTTGAAGTGGCTCGTTATTTTGATTGCTTGCGCAGTTTTGCTGAGAATTGCATGCATCGCCGTTTATATGTCCAGAGGCATAAATCCTATGGAACTGACCAAATTCGGCGGCGATCCCACTATTTATATGGGCCATGCAACTTGGAAGACTCTGCTGAAGATGATGCTTGTCGCTCCGTTGGCGGAAGAGATTATGTTCCGTCTCGGACTGTCCTTCAAGCGACAGACGGTGGCGCTATGGCTTGGTCTTCTACCGATTGTCTGCGCCTATTACATGTACAAATGCCATGTCTGGTACATCCTGTTGGGACTGGCGGCCGCGGGCGCGCTCATTTATTGGCTGGTATGCCGTTTCACTACTGATGGACAGTGGGCGGAATGGCGGCGGAAATACATCATACCTGCCATGTGGATTTCCGCTGTCGGCTTTGGTCTGATGCATTTCCGGGCTTTCACCGTCTTGGACTGGCAGGTGTTCCCGTTTGCGCTGGCTACGATTCTGGTCCAGATGGCAGGAGGCTGCGCCATAACATATGCCAGAGTCAATCTGGGCTTCTGGTGGGGCGTCCTGCTCCACTGTATCATCAACCTGCCCCCTGTCTTGATGATTGTCTTTTCTATGGTTTAGGTAATTGCTCTTTTAACTTTTTGGGAAATATGAATAAGGATAAGAAAATAAGGTTTCAAGTCTTTGTTGCAATAATGTCAGCGGTTCTGTTCATTCTTTGGCTGTTTGTACCAGGATGGCATCTGAACAAAATTCTTGGTCTGATTGCTAGTGCCTTGTTGTGTCTGAGTATGTATATTTCATATCAGGAGGGAAAGAAGAACAAGGATAAATAAATCTACTTCCAGTGCTTCAGCTGAGAGAGGTGGCTGTCGTATAGTGCCCTTCGCTCAGCCTCGGGCTGGTTGTCTGGGTTGGGTATATGCTGGAGCAGGAAGTCCAGCAGGGCGTCCTTGCTCTCATAGACAAACTTGCCGTCGGCGTAGCACCATTTGCAGTAATCCTCATTGAGGGAACCGTCGGGCTCCTGACTGATCATGGAATCATCGGACAACGGCATGCCGCAGCACTGACAGTAAAGAGTCCGGGGCGATCCCAAGAGGGTGTTGATCGACACGCCGAATTCGCGGGACAGGACTTTGAGCAGCTCCGGGTTTGGCTGTGTGATTCCTGTTTCCCAGCGGCTGATGGCCTGTCTGGTGACATTGATGCGTTCTGCCATTTGTTCCTGCGTCAGATTGTTCTTTTCACGAAGGTTCCTTAAGATGTCTTTTACTTCCATTTTCTTTAAAATTTGATTGACGATGCAAAACTAAGACATTTATGAATGCCTGTCAAGAAACATGTTGTTGCTTTTCCTTTGTTTAATGATGTAATGACGCGATAAATCGCTATCTTTGAGTTCGATAAATCGGTATTTAATACACCAATGCTTATGAAACTTGACAAAGAACAAAAGAGGGTGCTGAAAGCATTCATGCCCACAATTCTAGTTTTTCCTTTTGGATATCCTCTCTTTATGTGGTTATTCGGCAAACTGGATTCCTTTAAAGACGCGCTGTTGATGATAGGTGTTGGTCTTCTTCTCGTTATTGTCCTAGGCATCATCTATGTCCTTGGCTCCAAGACACCCAAGAGTAACAGGTGAATTTCAGTATATTGGTTCATAGACTATTGAATTTAGCATGAAACGAATAATCATCATATTATTAGCTGTAACTGCCGTTATGAGTTGCAGAAACAATGATCAAACCATTTCTGTTCAAAATACAGAATCAATTACTATGAACTTGTATTATACGGGCGTAGATGGCAATGCCCGGAAGTTCGTCGAAGAAATGGAGAGCAGCGGGACTGCCGATGCAATACGGAAGGAGGAAGGCAACCTGCGCTATGACTATTTCTTTTCGGCTGCAGATCCGGAAAAAGTCCTTCTGATAGACAGCTGGGCCAGCCAAGAAGCCATCAACGCTCATCACGCCACACCGATGATGCAGACCATCGCGTCTCTCCGGGAGAAGTATGATCTTCATATGTCGGCTGAGCGCTACTATCGGGCTGATGAAGATGTGCCGGCATCAGATGAGACGTTCATCAGGAAATAGGCAATTTGGGATATTCCTTGACAACATCGAAGACGGAGCGTATGAAAAACCCATGGGAAAATATCAGTCTTGATGACTATGAAAACCATATGAGCCTTGATTCTGTAATGCAGCTTCAAGCAATGAACTCCATTATGAAAGATCAGTTTGCGGCATATGATGTACATACTGCAATGGTGCTTGGAGTAGCAGGAGGAAATGGATTGGAGCATGCTCATGATGCAAAATATGAGAAAATATATGCTGTTGACATAAACGAAGAGTATTTGAAGGCGGCGGCTGGCAGACATGCTTCAATGGGAGATTCTTTAGAATGTCTGCATCTGGATATTGTAAAGGACGCCCAGATGCTGCCAAAAGTTGAACTGGTAATAGCAAATCTATTGATCGAATATATTGGATATTCCGCTTTTCAGAATGTAATAAGACAAGTGGATGCTCTCTATGTTTCCTGCGTGATCCAGCAAAACACTAATGATGAGGACTGGGTCTCAGATTCCCCATATCTTCACGTGTTTGATGGACTTGAGGCAATCCACCATCAAATGGAAGAAAGATCATTGACAGCTGCTATGAACGAGATAGGATATGCCAAATTTTTTAGTAGTTCAGTCAGTCTTCCAAACGGAAAAGAATTGAAAAGGATTGATTACAGAAGGGAAAAATGCTTAACTTTGATTTGATAAATCGTGATTTGAATGAAAAAGTTGTTGGGCATACTATTGGTCATGTTGCTTTCACCCCAGATAGTGAAGGCGCAGATTTCTTTTGATCCGGGGGAGGGATGTCTTAATGTGGTTGATTTCTCCGCCGGAAAAGGTTTCGGGGAGTCTGGCGGCAGCATTATCTCTGCCTATTATTTGCATGAAAGGTTAATCAATGAGCAATTCAGTGCTGGCGTCGGAGTGGGGTACGCTCATCTCAATAGCTATAAGTTCTCGGCCGTTCCGCTTTTCTTCAGCACTCACTACTTCTTCATGGACCAGCGATTTTCTCCTTTCGTGAATCTCCGGGCCGGCATTTATTGGCCATTGAGGGCGGATAACATACAACCTGGTGCCCGCTTGTATTTGGCACCCTATGCCGGACTCAAAGTGCATATCACGCCTTACATCGGCATGCTGGCGTCTGTCGGATACGACGGGTATCTCGTAAAAGCGCATGATTCTGTCAAGAATAGTTACCAGACCAAGATGGCGTCAAACCTTTGCGTCAGTGTTGGAGTCTGTTTCCAGATTCCGGGATGGTAACATGAAATGTTGTAATACATATGTCTTGTAATTCTGACTTCGTTCAATATATCATCGACCAGTGCGCGGGTGCTGGTGATTGCCTTTTCTCATTGACGAGCTTATGCATTTTTTGTAGAATGCGAATAAATGCTGAGCACTGCGTCTTTGTATTTTCTGGAAATGGGTAGTTGTGTTTCGCCGATATAGAGAATATCGACGTCGACTCCGGTCACCATGGCTCTGTTGACTAGATATGATCGGTGAATTCTGATGAAATGAGGTTTGAGTATAGCCTCCCATTGGGAAATGGGGGTTATGTTCCTGAAACATCTGTCTCCGGTTGCGTAGACGGTTGTGAAGTCGTCGTTTGATTCCACATACAGTATTTCTTCGATTGGAAGGCTTACGGCTTTTCTTCCGGATGTGAATTTGATGGGAGACGGGGCTGACGGATACTTCATGTCTAACCATGACTCGAAGAAAAATGCGCCTGTGGCGAGAGCAGTCAGGATGACGGCTATGAATAATGGATTCGTCAAAATTAGAGGAATGGCGCTCATCGGCTGGTTCTCACGTAGTCTGATGACGT